>CALBYO010000054.1 GCA_937889705.1 uncultured Bacillota bacterium
CTTTAACACTTTCGCACTTGCTCTTTAAGAGTTTGATTTCGCCAACACTTTCGCAAACATCAATGATTTGTTTATTTTCAAAATTGCTGAAACCATAATTTAAAAGTTTTGAACTTTCGTTAAATCTTGCTGTCGATGTTGTTGCTCCAAGCACAACTGATACAAGACGCATATTCCCTTTTTCGGCAGTCGCAACTAAGCAGTAACCTGCTTCATCTGTTGAACCAGTTTTACCAGCATCGCAGCCTTTGAAATATCTTATCAATTTGTTCGTGTTTACAACTTCTGTTTTTCTTCCTGATGGGTGTGTTAAATGGTCCATCCAAATTGTGCTGTATTCAAAATACAACTTATGGCTGACAACTTCTTTGAAAAGTTTAGCAACATCACGAGCGGTTGAATATTGTCCAGGTTCTGGAAGTCCGCTAGCATTTACATAAATTGTATCTTTAAGTCCAAGTTCTTGCGCTCTTTTATTCATTCTTGAAACAAAAGTTTGTTCTGAACCTGAAATTTTTTCGGCTAGTGCAACGCTCGCATCATTTGCTGATGCCACAATTGTACTTTTGAGCATATCATCAATTGAGTATTCAACATAAGGGTCAATGAAAACTTGACTACCACCCATGCCAGAAGCATTTTCAGTTGTTGTAAGTTTTTCATCAAGCGATAAGTTGCCCGCTTCAATTTCTTCCATTGTGATTAAAACTGTCATAAGTTTAACAATGCTTGCAACTGGCACTTTTTCGTCAGCGTTATCTTCAAATAAAACTGTGCCTGAATCGAAGTCCATAAGCAAACTAGATTTTGCGTCAATTTGTAAATCGCTGCCGTCCGCACTGACCTTTCCGAAATCAAAACAAGAAATTATCGTTAAAACGCAGCAAAGTAGCAAGCAAATTGTGACTGATAACTTTTTCATAGTCCCTCCGTTTTTAGTTAGAAAAAAACTAACTCTTATTCAAAAGTTAGTTTAAGATTTTAACAAAAAATTATTCAAAAATTTTAAGCAAGCATTGAAATCAATCTGTGATAATTGTCAACCAAGATTTTTGCAGCACTGATAACTTCATCTACTGTGTTGTTTATAGAAAAACTTACGCGCAAAGCACCTTCTATATCTTGCCTATTTTTGTTCATTGCAAGTAAAATTCTATTCAACGCTGCTTTTTTAGATGAACAAGCACTGCCTGTTCCAACTAGTAAGCCGTCATCGTCACACATTCTCACAAGCGTTTCTCCTTTAACGCCTGCAAATGAAATGCTTACAATATATGGCGAAGCATTTACAGAGTTGATTGTAATTCTGTTGTCGTTACACTTTTTGATTTCATTTTTGAAAGTTTCGCATAAATTGCTTACAAAATCGTAATTTTTTTGCAAATTTTTGAATTTTTCAGTGCTTGCGGCAGCAAAAGCCAAAATTGACTGCAAGTTTTCTGTGCCAGAACGAAGTCCAAATTCCTGCCCGCCACCAAAAACATAAGGTTTTAATTTCGCTTTATTTCTCACAAATAATGCGCCAATTCCTTTTGGCCCACCAATTTTATGAGCCGAAATTGTGTATAAATCTATGTTTTTCATTCTGCTTAGATTAACATCAATTTTACCAAATGCTTGAACTCCGTCACAATGAAAAATCGCATTTTTCCATTTTGATTTGATAAGTTCACCGATTTTTTCAACATCGTTTATTGCGCCAGTTTCGTTGCTTACATGAATACAAGAAACAAATGCCGTTGGTAATTCCAACAACTGTTTAAGTGCATCAAAGTCTATAACGCCTTCATTTGTAAGTGGAATAAATTTCACATTATAACCACGATTTTTCAATTCTTCTGCACAGTTATAAACGCATAGATGTTCGCCCGATGAGAATAAATATTGTTCATCGCCTTTTTTAGCACTTCCAAAGACTGCCAAATTGTTTGCTTCTGTTGCTGACGCAGTGAATACTAAGTTCTCCTTATAGTCAACATGTAAACAATTACAAATGTCTTTCTTGGCATTATCAATTTTCTTTTTGTTTTCAAGCGCAACAGAATAAGAAGCAGATGCGTTAAAGTAATTATCTGCTTCTTCAATCATTATTTTTTTTGCTGCATCGCAAATTTTTGTTGTGCTTGCGTTATCTAAAAATATCATATCTATCTCAAAACTACATTCAAGTTTTCTGAAAGTCTTTTCAAAATTTTATTAATTGTGTGATTAATTTCGTCATCAGTCAAAGTTTTTTCGTCACTCAAAAATTTCAAGTTGAACGCCAAACTCTTTTTGCCTTCAAGATTTTTACCGCGATAAATATCAAACAAAGTGCATGAATAGAAATTTTTACCCATTGTTTGTTCAATTATTGTTTGAATTTCCTTAGCGGTTACTTTCTCGTCTGCAACCAATGCCAAATCTCTTTCAACAATAGGGAATTTTGAAATTTTCTTAACTTTAAATTCCTTTTCATTTAGTTTAACAATTTCATCACAATTTATTTCAGCAAAATATGTGTTTTCAGGAATTTCATAGTTCGCTGCAACCTTTGGATGAACTTTACCAAAACTTGCTAAAACAATTCCGTTTTCCAATTTTACATCTGCACTAATTCCTGGGTGCAAATATGGTCTGTTTGAATATTCCAATGTATATTTCACATTGAATTCTTTCAACAAGATTTCCATTAAGCCTTTGAATGTAAAGAAATCGTCTGATGAGCATACGCTTGCAAATGCAAACTTATTTTTTTCAATAGGTTGTTCTTTTAATGGCAATTCTTTTGCAAGATAAACTCTTCCTGCTTCCATTGTTTTAAAGTCGTGATTATTTCTCTTTACATTGTATGCGACATTATTAAACAACGAATGAGCCATTGTTGTTCTAAGCGTGCCAAGTTCTTCACTTATTGGGTTTGCAAGTTTAATTGGTGAATTTTCTGGGAAATCAACAAGTTGAAGATTTTTAACGGCGCTTTCTGGAACTAATGAATAACTTAAAATTTCGTTGAAATTTCTTGTTACTAAAAAGTCTTTAAATTTTCTTTGTAAATCTAAAATATCGTTATGTTTACCTTGTGTGATTGTTAAATTCTCAAACAAAGGTGCTTCGATTGAATTGTAAACATCGTAGCCATACATTCTGATAATTTCTTCCGCAACATCGTTAGCGTTTTCAATATCAAATCTATATGGTGGAACTTCAAGTGTTAAACTATCTCCATCAAACTCAATTTCAATGCCGAGTCCGTTTAAAATTGTTTTAATATCTTCTTCTTTAACAGTTATTCCAAGAATTTTATCAATATCATGTTTTGATACAACAATTTTCTTGTTTTCAACTGGTGCTTGTTTGCAATCTATCATGCCCTGAGCAATATCACCACACTTTAATTCTTCAACCAAAGAGAGTGCTCTTTGCATACCTAACATTGGGCTTGCAAGGTCAACACCTTTTTCAAATCTTGCAGAAGAATCTGTTCTAACACCGATTGCCCTGCTTGTTTTTCTGATTTGTGCTCTTTCAAATGCTGCTGCTTCAAAAACGGTGGTTGCTGTTTCGTCTGATATGCAAGAATTAAGTCCGCCAATAACACCTGCGATAACACAAGGTTTTTCCGCGTCTGCAATAACCAAGTTGTTGGAATTTAATTCATAAGTATTTCCGTTCAAAACTGCAATTTTTTCGCCATTTTCTGCGCGTCTAACAACAATTTTATTTCCGTTTAAATATTTTTGGTCAAAAGCGTGCATTGGTTGTCCAATTTCAGTTAAGACATAATTTGTAATATCAACGATATTATTAATTGCATGAATACCAACGGCAAAGAGTCTTGCTCTCATCCAAAGTGGACTTTTTTCAATTTTAATATTTTCAACTGCTGTTGCGATGTATCTTGGGCAAAGTTCGTAGTCTTTAATTTCAACTGAAACAAAGTCTTCAACTTTTTTATCTTTGCAAGTATAAGTTAAATTTTGTTTTTTAACTGGAATTGCAAATATTGCACTGACCTCTCTTGCAATACCAAGAACACTCATGCAATCTGGTCTATTTGCAGTTATTGCAACATCTAAAACATAGTCGTCTAACATCAATGCTTTGGCAACTGGCGTGCCTGCTGCAAAGTTGTCTTTGAAAATTAAAATGCCGTTTACCGAAGCGCCTTCGTACATATTATCGGTGATGCCAAGTTCTTCGCCAGAACAAAACATACCTTCCGAAACAACGCCACGCATTTTTGACACTTTGATGTCTATTCCGTTTGCAAGGTGTGCGCCTTCAAGTGATACAGGAACAAAATCTCCTTCGCTGATGTTTGTTGCGCTCGTTATAATTTGAACATTTTTTTCGCCAATATTTACTTGGCAGACATACAACCTATCTGCTTCTGGGTGTTTTTCAATTTTCTCAATTTTACCAACCACAACATGCTCTAAGTGATAGCCAAGATTGATAATCTCTTCAACTTCAAAGCCAACGCCTGTCAATTTTTCTGCAATATATTCGGCAAGTTGCTTTTTAGAGCCGTCTGAATTTGGAACTTTTATTTGCTCTAAATCTATATAATCATTTAACCAATTTAATGAAATTTTCATTTTCTTCTCCAATAACTAAAACTATTTAACTTGATTTAAGAAACGCATATCGCTTTCAAAAAGCATTCTCATATCTGGAATTTTATCCATGACCATGCAAAGCCTATCAACACCTTGACCAAATGCAAAGCCCGAATAAACTTTTGAGTCTATTCCGCAGCCGTCAAGGACCTTTGGATTAACCATTCCTGCGCCTAAAAGTTCAATAAAACCTGTATGTTTGCACAAGTTGCAGCCTGTGCCACCGCAATATGGGCAAGTGACATCAACTTCAACGCTAGGTTCTGTAAATGGGAAGAATGATGGTCTAAACCTTGTTTCTGTGTTCTCTCCAAACAAAATTTTAATAAGTTTATTTAATGTCATTTTCAAGTCTAACATTGAAACATTTTTATCAACTACCAATCCTTCAAATTGATGGAAAACTGGTGAGTGAGTTGCGTCATTATCAACCCTGTATGTTCTGCCTGGGCTGACAATTTTGATTGGTGGTTTTCTATTTTCCATAACTCTTGCTTGAACGCTTGATGTTTGAGTTCTAAGCAAAATGTCATCAGTTATATAGAATGTGTCTTGCATATCGCGCGCCGGGTGGTCTTTTGGAACATTCAATTTTTCAAAGTTGTATTTATCTACTTCAACTTCTGGACCTGTAACAACTTCAAATCCGAGTTCAACACAAGCATCAATCAACTTGTTAAAAGTTTTATAAAGTGGGTGAATTGCTCCATACTCGCCTTCTTTACTTGGCTCTGTAATGTCAATTTTTTCATTAGACAATTTTTCGTTAAGTTTCTTTTCGTTCAACTTTTCTTCAAGATTTTTAATAACGCCTTCAACGAAAGTTCTAACTTCGTTTACAAGAGCGCCAACAGCGGCTCTCTTTTCTTGGGCAACTTCACGCATTCCACGCATAATTTCAGTAAGCAAACCTTGTTTGCCCGAAAATTTAAGCCTGTAATTGTTTAATTCTTCAAGATTTGTAACTTTTTCAATTTCTTGCTTAGCAAGTTCTTTTAATTCTTTGATTTTTTCTTCCATAATTCTGCCTTTTTATTTAACAAACTGCTGGTATTTTAACAAATTATTTATTAAATGTCAAAATAAATGTT
>CALBYO010000055.1 GCA_937889705.1 uncultured Bacillota bacterium
GGTTATGTTTAGAATGCGAAAGTTAGGTAAGTTAGTGAGAATAATACACAATTTTGAGTATAATTTTCACAATAATTGCGATTTTTAATTCTAATGGTGTCCCCAACCAGACTCGGACATTGCTCCTAAGCGATAGGTCTGCAGTTCAAATCTGCATAGTCACACCAATTCACAAAGAAAAAGACGACTTTAATCAGTCGTCTTTTGTGTTTAGTAATCGTGCTATTTCTTCATCAAAAAGTTTAATTTCGTAGTCAGTTTCTTCTGGATATAATTGCTTAAACGGTTTTATATTAAAGCGTCTATTAAAAGCATTTAAAAATAAACAACTTTCTCTTAGTTTTAATTTTGACAACTCTTGTTCTATATAGATGCCTATTTCTTCGTTTAGTTTTTTTAATTCATTAAAGGCATTATTTGACTCAGGTACGATTTCTATGTTATCAACCATTAAATGATCTTCTATATAATCTTTCCAACATGTTCTATTTAAAATTACTCCAGAAGTAATTTTATCATGTTCCATTCTATCTCGAATTATTATTAGTTTGTCTATAGTTGTCTGTTTTCTACTAGCTTTCCAATACTTTTCAAATATAGCTATTATATCATTTTTATTATCATTTGGGGCTCTTTTTTCTATGTCTTTTTTCTTTCTGTTTAAATAAGATTTCAAACTTGCCAAAAAATTATAAATGACCGTACTTAATATGTAATCATGTTTTAATTTATAATTTAATTTACCATTAATCTTGCTTTCATAATAATTATTTAATATATCTAAATTTATTTTACATATATGTGTTAAATTATCAGGGAAATCCATATTTCTACATTTTGATAGTTTATTAAAATTTTCCCATCTTTTTTCCATTTCTTTTCTTTTTTTCTCTAGTGCTTTCCCCATATAACCTCCATATACTTTATATTATACCATATTTTTTACACAAAAAAAGCCCCTAAGAGATTTTTCGTCTCCTAGGAACTTTATGCTATTCAAATATTTTATCTAATATAGTGCTTGCTTTTTTATCGCTTAATTGCAAAAAGTGTGAATAAATATCGCTGGTGGTTGTGGCTTTGCTATGGCCAACTCTGTCAGCGACTGTCTTCAGTTTTTGCTGTATCCAAACTTTTTTAGCTCATTTCCCAATGCTCCTAACCCATTTCTCCTTATTATAGATAGCGTTTGCAATATTGATAATTTATCAAAGCTAATGCTATTTTTATTTAACATTCTTCTAACTTAAATTTGCTCAAACGATCTGGCAAAGAATCCTAAAATACACCAAACAAACCACTAGTGGACAAAATTATTTAAATCATATTTATTCCTCGATATTGTTAACGTTTTTGTACTTTTATTTATTAATATCAAAAAATTGATAATATATTAGCAATTTCATACAACATAATGTCAACTTCAAAATTATAAAGTTGACATAGATTAAAATTTAACTAATTAAACTTAAGTGTTATTATATAATTTTTTCTGTTAACAATTTAAGTCCTTCTATATTCCAAGTTTTTGTTTGTGAATCATATAGATAAGGGATAATTACAAGTCTATTGTCTGGACTTTCATATTCTTTAGGATTGTAGTTTGCCGGTTTTAGAATATTTACTATAAACCCAATTGAGCCACTACATTTATCTAATTTTTTTAATATTCGTTCAACTTCTTTTTGTCTGTCTTTATCTGTAATTCCTGTCCAATATTTAAAATCAATGTATTTATCATTATCAAGAACAAAATCAAATTTCTCATAACGTTCAAGAGTTGTGATTCTTTCTAATTTTATGCATAGTTTTTTTAAGTATCTATTTACTAAAAACTCGCCAACAACTTCCCCTAATGCTCCAAGATATATTCTTTTAAAAACATTTGGCAATAAAATAAATTTTGAGGTTTCAAATTTTGTTGCATATCCTTTACTTTCAAAGTAACTTTTAATTTCTGGAATTTGCATCAAAACTTTTAAGTTGGCTAGATCCTCACAAATACAGATATTATTATATTTATCTTCTGTGAATAAAAATTTTTGATCACCTATTTTTTGACAGTAATAATAATCGTTTTCTTTTTCTAATTCACAATATATATCATATTCATTATGAATGTTGCTATTATCAAATGGATGTTTTAACACAATCTCTCTTAGTTCTTCCCACTTTGTTATATCGCTTGGAGAGTTAAATCTCCTCATTGATTCTATTTTATCATTAATTTTAACTATTTTAGAATTATTGACATTGTTAAGTGGAGAATCAAAAACTTGAGCATAATCTTGACATTCTTCAAGTAATCTTTTTAATTCATAATTGATGGGTCTTTTCAATAATTCTTCTTTTACTTGTGATAAATCTTTTTCTATTTGTTGATCAAAACAAATAAAAATATTTTTATTTTTGTTATTTGTTCTACAAATTCTTCCTACTGCCTGAAGTATAACTTTTGCAGTATGCATATAAATGTGCTTTGATTTAGGAGTCTCAACCTTTTTCGGTGAAGAATGATAAAATATTTGTATACCTTTTTTGATTTCATCTTTTGCTTTTTCTAAGCTAAAAAATCCAACTTCTTCTAAACATTTTACTTGATAAATAAATTTTAATAATTGTTCCTCTGTTGGATTTTTGTTTAAATTTACAAATAAATTTGTTGGTTTGTCTAAAAATATTGCATCAAAGTCCTTAAAATTCTTACTATAATCTTCATCACTTATGGTTTCAATAAAACCAGTAAACTCCTCATTAAATTCATATTGTAAATTTTGTCCAGCCCCTAAGGTTTGATATGTCGAAACTACAAACATATTTTTACCACTTTTTAGCATTTTGTTAATAGAATCTTTTGTGTTTTCAAATTTTTCTAAAGATCCTTCCAAAGAATAACAATATGCATCATAGTTTGCAGGTTTTAAAAGCGAAAAAATATCTTGTACAAATTCATAGTTAAAGTCAAGTCCATTTTTCATTGCGGTGTTTGTTATAAACAAAAATGATTGAATTTGTTTATCAAAAAATTTTTTTATAGCATAAATAACTTTACAATACCTTGCTTTAACGAAATCATCTGATGAAAGATTTGTAAGTTTTTCTATTACAGATTTGTAAATGCTTTCGTTTTCAAAAATAGATAACAGAAAATTGTTGTAATTCTTGTCTGTTATATTACATTTATCAACTTCAACATTGATATTATTGTAATTGCCAATTTTACGATTAACATCAACATTTATTCTGTTCAAATCTTCTTTATCAATTTCATAATATGCAGAACCCAATTTTTTCTTAATATAATTTAAGTCGTAATTTCCTGTTACAGTCTTTAATGTCCCACTCGCAGAAATACCAATAACTTTTGAATTAGAACATAAATATATTAATATTTTTTCAGGCGACAAGTTGAAAGATAAATAATTAATCTTAGATTGGGTATCAAATGTATCACTATCCACAAAATTATAAAACCTAAATCCTTTTTCATATATAGAACAATCTAACTCGGATTTTAAGTCTACAATTTTATTGCTTTTCCTTTTCCCACTATTTTTTATTTGACTGGCCAAATAATTAAGATATCTTCCCTCAATTCCAAACTCAGATAATACCGTTTTTATAGAGGCCTCATATGAAAAATTATTTGTTTCTTGGTTCCTTTCTTTTTTTAAATATAAGTAGTTGTCTGCAATAAGCTTAACTCCATTTTGAAAATATGTAAGAAATGATTTTATATCTTTTAGCAATAAAAAAATGTTATTTTCCTCTAATAATTCTATTTTTTCATCTTTCTTAATCCAGTTTATGTGAGTGTCCTTATCATTTTCTAGATATATGGATTTAGAATCTCCAAGAACTGTATGAAACATGTAGTCTTGGAATAAAAAATTTGGTTTCTCTTTTTCATTAGAATCTAATTTATGATAGTTAATTAACTTGTATCTCTGTTCTATATCTTTTGCTCTTTGACGAAATTCTTGTAATATTTCATCTGGAGTATAAAATCTTCCTTTCTGATTATCAATCTTTGATTTTAAAGATTCTGATACTTCAGTTAGCAATTTAGAGAACTCAGTATTTTCTAAGCCAGCATATATTATTCTAAATAACTCAACAACACTAACTTGTGTATCTAACGATTCTCTAATTATACTTTTTAACATTATTTCTTTGCTTGTATCAAATTCATCAATAAAAATGATTGAGTTATTTAATAGAGATTTGTTATCTAAAATGTTATATGATGGTTCTACAATAGTTGAGTTTCTAACCAAAAATTTATCAATACTCATGAATATAATTTTCTTCTCATCAGTTAATACTGCCGGATACAATTTCTTTATCCACTTAAATTCATCGTTTGTCTTAATTAATTCTAGTTTTTGAGCTTTTGATCTCTTTTTGCCTTGCTCGTCAAATCTAAGATTTTCTTCAATAAGTTCACGAAATTCTTTTTCGTATTTTTCTTTTAAATCTTCTCTTGCTTGATTAATAATAAAATATGCATTTTCTTTTGAACCTATTGAATTAAAATTCTGCTTTGTTTTTGTATTTAATGACTCTTTTAGTGTATTAATTATATTAACGCTATTTTTTACTTTGTTTAAAATATTATTTTTAGAATATTTATCTTTAGGAATTTGTCTTTCAACATCTTGAAAGTTTTCAATTAAAGTATCAACATTGTTGTCTAAAAATAGAACATTCTTATCAAAATCTTCAAGCCTATTATCCTTTTTAAAAAAATTTTTCAATTTATCTAAAGGTAAATTTTTCTTTAAATTTGTTATAAAAATTATTTTGTTTTCAATTTTTTCATAATTCTTATAAATAAATTCAATCGTGTTGTGTGTTTTCCCTGTCCCTGTCGGCATGTCAATAATCATCAACCCGTTTTTAAAATCTGAAAAGCAAAATTTATGTAATAGTTTCTGCATATTTGATATTCCTCTCATAATAATTATAACATATAAAAGTCACATTTTACTTTAATTTTATAAAACATTTTTAATATATTGTAAAAACAATTGAAACTTAGTAAATATCAAAAAGTTAAAAGTTTGTGATCAAACAATCATTTGTTCAACTTATAATTGGAAAAATTGAGAACTATTGTAGCATTGTTATGTGGGAATAATTCATTTTTAAAAAGTCATACACAAGAAACTAGCGGCAATAGTGTTCAATCATAAATTAAATTGTTCGATATTTTTAGATTTACTAATATCGAAAGGCTAATAAAAAATTCACCAAAAGTTCATCATGGATTTGAAAGGGTTTGCGTTTAAATTGCAAAAGTTATTGAAATTAGCAAAACTTTTACTTAATTTTGAATATGATTTTAAAAATGATAAAAGTTTTTGATTATAAACACATTAAAATTATAAATTTACATCGTCCTTAGTATAATTTCTGCTACTTCCTTCGCAGAAATTTCTTCTCACGAGAATAGGAACCCAAATTGCTCCTCAATTTTTTTGTTTTGTCGGTATGGTGAAAATTGCGAGCGAAAAAGTGTTGCATTTTTGATAAAAAAATCGAGCCATCAGCTCGACAATTTTCGCTTGGTACCCCCATAGGGAATCGAACCCTAGATTCCGCCGTGAGAGGGCGACGTCTTAACCGCTTGACCATGAGGGCATATTTTCAAGCAGTGTTATATTAGCAAATAAATAAAAAAAAATCAAGCGTTTGCTTGATTTATTTTCCTAATGTTGATTTTACTAAATTATTGATATTGATGTCAGCGAATTTGAATGTTTCAGTTGATGTTGCTGTGATGTTGCTGCCTGCCCAACCGATTGCGCTTGTGTTTTTCTCAACATAATATCTTTCAGTTGTTTTGATTGAAACGAATGCACCAGTTTTTCTGTTGATTTTTATTTCAAATGTTGCGCTAATTCCGCTGAAATTTCTTGTTTCTGCTGGTGAGTTCAAGATATTTTTACCCATATTATTGAACACGCCATCGACATTTGATTTCAATGTGAATTTCAAAACATAGTTTGAACCCATTATGTTAAATGAATCATTTGTTGCATTTTCTGATGTAAGTTTGAAATATGAATTTTTAACATCTGTTCCAAATTTATTTAAGTAATCTACTTTTGAATATTTTGATTCATTTGCATTCAAGAAATTGCCGTCTGTGTTATATGCTATTCTTTGAATAACTGAATTTTCTGCCTCGTTTAAATACATAAGATTTGAATAGTTTAAGCCTTCACTGCTGTTGCTTGAACAAATTGATGTGATTAAACATTCTTCTTTTGTTTTGTATTTCTTTTCTGTTGAGTTTTGCCTTACAACAATTCCCATAACTTCGTCATTCACTGCTGTTTGACTTTTTGTGCTTGTGTATGAATAATTGTTCATAATTTTATAAGCATAATTCATAGCTGCCCAAGCGTTTGAAAAAGTTGGTGCTGTTGGCAAATAGTTCTTATCTTCTTTTACTTCAACATTTTCATCTTTTTTATCTTCGTCTTTATTGCTATCATCCTCAGCCGAAATGTTTATATCTTGCTTAGTGTCTGGTTGATCTGTTGCCAATTCGACCGCAGAAAAAATAACCACTGCTGAAATTAAAATTATGAGTGAAAAAATAATCCAATTATATTTTCTTCTGTTTAGTTCCACAAAAAACCCCTCTTTCACAAACTGACAAATTTCGTCAAATTGTGCATTTATTAAAACTTATGTAGTTGTCACTTGATTTATGACTATAATTTATCACATAATAAAATTGATGTCAACAAAATTATGCATATTTTTCAAAATTTTTGAATAAATATGCAATTTTGCTATATTTATATATTTTTATCCAATTTGGATTGCAATGCCAAAATAAAATTCTTGATTGTGATGTCAATTTCGCTGCCAGCGGTGTAATCTGCCTTGCAACAAGCGGTTACTCTGTCGTCTTTATAAAGCGAAAATCCTACATCTTTGCTATCGCCATAAACAGCAATAGACATACCACCTTTGCCTTTTACAACTTTCATACAAGGAATGTCGGTAAAGCCATCGCCAACATAGATGATATTTTCGTAAGGAATTGGCCTTATGTCTTTTTGCATGACCTTATTTATACTATCATCGGCGACATCTAAAATGCCTTTATTAATTCTAAAAATGAATTGTGTTTTGTTTGTATAATTAATCGCTCTTGCTGGCCAAACAACATGACCTTTTTCATCGTAAATATATTGACAAGCATAGATTTTTTTGAATTCTTTTGCTATTGGGCAACCTTCAACAATCTCAGTAAGCCCAGAACTGATTAGATAATGCTCAACTTCAAAACCATGGTCAGCACCAAATTTATTGATTTGAGAAAACCATTCTATTACACCAGGAAAAAACTCAATATTCTTTCCGCCGTCATTTAAAACTTTTCTAGTTAAAGGTTTGCCAATTTCTTTTGCTCGCGCAACAAGTTCATACATGAATGCGAGCACCCTATCCATTTGGTTTTTTGATGAAGTAACATCTAATTTTGAATAGAATGTATCTGCATCAGTTTCTAAATAATCAAAAACGCCGTATTCTTGCATACTTTTCAAAGATAGCGTTTGGTCAAAATCGTATAAAATAGCAATTTTTCTTTTTTGCGTCATACTTTTCCTTCTTATGTTTTCCTAATATAATTATACCATATATATTATACCTATGTCAACAAGGCATGCTTTACAAAAAAATCCACGAAAATCGTGGATTTTAAATTACATATTTACATTATGATAAATTTCTTGTATATCATCATTATCTTCAAACATATCAGTCATGCGAGTGAAAGTTTCAAGTTGTTTGTCGTCCAAATCAACATAATTTTGAGCAACCATTTCGGTGTCTGCTGACAAGACTTTTCCACCAATGCCTTCAAGCGCTTTTTGAACCGTATCTAACATATTTGGTGCACATGAAATTTCCCAACTATCATCGTTTTCGCATACATCGTCAGCGCCGGCTTCAACTGCTGCCATGAAAATATCATCTTCTGTCAACTTGCCGTCTTTTTCCAATATGATAATTCCTTTATTGTCAAACATAAAACTTACACAACCGATTGTTCCAAGACTGCCACCGAATTTATCAAATGTATGCCTTACATCGCCAGCTGTTCTATTTTTATTATCAGTTAAGCATTTTACAATAACTGCTGAGCCGCCGACGCCATAGCCTTCGTATAAAACTTCTTCGTAGTTGACATTTCCAAGTTCACCGCTTGCTTTTTTGATACTTCTTGAAATTGTATCATTTGGCATATTTGCTTGCTTTGCTTTTGCAACCAATGCTTGTAATCTTGGATTTGTAACAGGGTCTGCTCCGCCTGTCTTAACAGCAACAGCAATTTCACGACCTATTTTTGTGAAAATTTTACCTTTTTGTGCATCACTTTTTTCTTTTGTTCTTTTAATATTATTCCATTTGCTATGTCCGCTCATAAATTCTCCTATAAAAACCTGTTTATTTTAGCATATTTTCTTGTCGCTTGTAAAACGATTAAATACAATTTATATATTATTTTTATTTAATTCATACATTAAAATTGCACCGGCAACACCAACATTTAAACTTTCAAGATTGTTTGCCATAGGAATTGAAATTTTTTTGTTCGCTATTTCAAACATTTCTTTTGACACACCGTTGCCTTCATTTCCAAGCACAATGCCGAATTGTTTTTCAACTTTGACATTAAAAACATTTTCACCTTGCATATGACCAACATATATATCGAAATTTTTCAAACTTTGTTTTTGAAAAGCCAAAAAGTCGATTTTTGAACATTCATAAACATTAAGTTTAAATGCCGCGCCCATTGAACTTCTTATGAGTTTATCGTTTGTTAAACTAACACAATCGACCATATAAACATCTAAAAAATTCGCCCCGAGTGCTGTTCTCAAAAGCGTTCCAACATTGCCTGGGTCTTGCAAATTATCCAAGACAAGGAAATTTGTATTTGGTTTGTTCAGTGTTTTGCCTACATTC
This sequence comes from uncultured Bacillota bacterium, assembly GCA_937889705.1. GTDB lineage: Bacteria > Bacillota > Clostridia > Christensenellales > UBA1242 > UMGS687. The sequence continues at coordinate 8,998 of CALBYO010000055.1, forward strand.
TCAACAACGCCGATTAAACCTTGAGAATTACAAGTATCCGCAAACAATTTAAAAGTTGAATCATTCAACTCTATAATTTCGCAATTTTGAGCATTAAAATCAAATTTTTCAGCGTTATTTGCTTTCGTTTCGCAATTTATTAACAAATACTTTAAGTCAAACCCAGCACAAATTGCTTCTTTAATTACCTTTGGATTGTCTAAAAAAGCAAACTTTTTATCTGCTTTTAATTTTTTTAACTCTTTAACTTTTTCGTTGTTTCTTGAAATAATCATCAATTAAATATATCACAAAAAAATATTTTTACAAATCATAATAAACTATTTACATTTTTATAAATTGTGATATAATGCTTGCATGAAATTTGAATGGAAAGAAATCAAAAATGACGAAGAAAAATTCATCAACGCTTGGCTCACAGTTGCTGACAAGCAAAATTTATGCATGACTGATAAATCTTGGCAAGAAACTGCTAACGATATTAAAGATTGTTTAAAAAGCATGAAAAATGGTCAATTCAGAAATGTAATCGGTTACTTAAATAATCAACCGGCAGTTGCAATGATGTTCGGTGTTGAACATTCTGGCGATATACTAAATCTTTATAATATTGTTGTTAATCCAACATTCAGGCATAAAGGTGTTGCTAAACAAGCAGTTATGAGTTTAATTTATAATGCAGAAAAAGAATTCAATCTAAAACCAACATACAAACAAATCAAAGCGTCTGTCGTTCCAAAAAATACAATTTCAAAAAATTTATTTTTCGGCTCTGGCTTTACTTCATGCCAATATGACGGCGAATACTTGGTTTACACAAAATATTTTCAAAAAAATTATGATAGCGATATAACAAAATAAAAAAACATCTCAAACGAGATGTTCTTTTTTACATTTGTTTATCTGGTGCTGCTGGATAAAGCGTGTTAAGCCATTCAATTTCTCTCTTTGAAAATCCCCTGCAATAAAATGGCTTATAATTAAGTGATGGCCCACCAGCAAACATTAAATCAGTGCTTTCTGATGTATGTTCCAAACCAATCGCATGTCCCATTTCATGAATAACAATGGAATAAATTTCTGTAAAACTAATGTCTTCACTCAAATAAATTGGAGCAGTGATTTGCAAGCAATCTGGCGAATTTCTGTATGTACTCCCTGCAATTTTATCATTGCTTTCATTCGCAATATCCTTATTTAAGTAGTTTACAATAAATATGTGGCTTTTAGCAGTTTCAATGTTGTCCACAAAAATATTAAAAGTGATACCTTTGCAAACTTTGTCTACATATTTAACCGCTCTTTCAACTTCCTTTCTTTGCATTTTGGTAAATTTATCAGAAATACAAACATAAATTGGATGTTCATTATAATAGCCAGGCTCAACATTTGGATTTTGGACTAAACTTTGGTTGTAACTTGTATCTCCTAAATGAGCATACTTTTCTTCCATCTTCTTACCTGCTATATATCTTCCAAGTGGCGCAGTTGCACAAAATAATGCAGAAGCGATTGAACCAATTATCAACGTTGATGCAACAAACTTTTTAAACTTTCCCATAACTTTCCCTCGTCAAATATGATAATACAATCAGCCTTGATTGTCAATAGGCAAAAAACTGCAAATTTATATGAAAATATGTATTACAAATTTGACCCAACTTTTGACCCAACTTTTTAGCCAAAAAATTGAATTTTGGCATAAAAAAACTGATAATTAGAATTTTTTCTAATTACCAGTTAAAAACGCTACAAGCACCTATTTTAAAGGCTTATAAGTTGTTTTTCTTTTGGTGGTTGGGGATGGATTCGAACCATCGAAGCCGGAGGCGGCAGATTTACAGTCTGCTCCCTTTGACCGCTCGGGAACCCAACCACAGTGGAGCTGGCGAAAGGAATCGAACCTTCAACCTGCTGATTACAAGTCAGCTGCTCTACCGTTGAGCCACGCCAGCAAAATTTGTAGCGTCCAGGCATTTGCCTTTCGGCTGGTAGCCTTAGGCTTAAACCACCCGCCTTGCAAGTGATTTGCTCGTGCGGTGTTCTTTTTTTGCCTTTCGGCTGGTGCCTCGAGGCGGAATCGAACCACCCGCCTTGCAAGAGATTTGCTCGTGCGGTGTTCTTCTTTGCCTTTCGGCTGGTGCCTCGAGGCGGAATCGAACCACCGACACGAGGATTTTCAGTCCTCTGCTCTACCGACTGAGCTATCGAGGCAAAATTAAAGTTTGCTTAAAGCAAACTTGGCGATTCGGATGGGGATCGAACCCACGACCTCTAGCGTGACAGGCTAGCGTTCTAACCAGCTGAACTACCGAACCATGTTGAATAACAAAGGTTTTCAACCTTTAATCTTCAAATCTCTTTGAAGATGGTGGACCTTCTAGGACTCGAACCTAGGACCGACCGGTTATGAGCCGGTTGCTCTAACCAACTGAGCTAAAGGTCCAAACTTAACATTTGAGTTAAGTACTGGTCGGGGTGAAGAGACTCGAACTCCCGGCCCCATGGTCCCAAACCACGTGCGCTACCAACTGCGCTACACCCCGAAACTCAAAATGCTTAGTTATATTACACTATTTTGCATAATCTGTCAACAATTTTTCATAATTTTTTTTATTTGATTTATTTACTAATTTTTTTGTTGACGCTAAGCATTTGTATCATACTATTTTTCTAGTAAATGTATTGCCACAAGTTTTGCATGTTCATAAGTCAATGCCCCTTGAAAATACGCAACATAAGGCGGTTTTACTGGTCCATCGCTTGAAAGCTCAATAGACGCACCACTAACAAATGTTCCCGCAGCCATAATAATTGGATCTAAATATCCTGGCATATCCCAAGGCATTGGGACTGCGTCACTATCTATTGGCGAAAATCTTTGAATGTCTTGAATAAACGAAATCATCGCGCTTTCATCATTGAATTTTATAGATTTAATAATATCCCCTGCAACTTCGTTTGATTTTGGCATTACTTCATAGCCTTTGTCCGCCAGAACTTCGCCAATCAAATATGCTCCCTTAATTGCTTGACAAACGATGTGTGGAGCTAAGAATAGACCTTGATAAAATTCACGATAGCCTTTTTCATAAGACCCAACTTCTGTTCCAAGCGAAGGCGAAGTTAAACGATAAGAAATCATTTCAACAAATTTCTGTTTGCCAGCGATATAAGCACCAGTTGAAGCAAGACCACCACATGGGTTTTTGATTAATGAGCCAACTATAACATCTGCGCCGACTTCGGTTGGTTCCTTTTCTGCAACAAATTCTCCATAGCAGTTATCAACAACAAAAATCGAATTTGGACTGTATTTTTTTACAACTTGAACGCATTTTTCAATATCATCTATTGAAATAGCATTGCGCCAGTTATAGCCCCTACTTCTTTGCAAAAACACCATTTTTGGTTGCAACTCTTTCAAGTCTGCAATGATTTTTTTGTAATCGAGTTCATCATTTTTTAAGTCAACTTGCTTGTAGGTTATACCTAAATCTTTTAAACTTCCCCTGTTTTCACCTTCAACGCCAAAGATTGTTTCGTCAAGAGTTTCATAAGGTTTCCCAGCGATTGAAAGCATTGTATCGCCTGGTCTTAAAAGACCAAATAGCACAATCGCTATTGCGTGTGAGCCACAAGTGATATGTGGAGAAACGATTGCACTCTCCGCACCAAAAACGCTTGCAAACACTTTGCCAAGGCAATCTCTACCAATATCGTCATAGCCATAACCCGTTGTGCCTGCAAAATGCCTTGTTGCGATTTTATTTTCTTGAAGCGCTTTTAACACTTTTTCTTGATTTTTTAATGCAATTTCATCAAAATATGAATATATTCTTGTTAATTTCTTTTCAATTTTATCAATTTTGCTCATTTTCTTTTTCCATTTCATTTTTAACAAACTTAACAATATTTTTCGCTGCATATCTTCCAGCAAGAATTTCATTAACATTGTTCATGCTATGCATAAATGTCAACTGCCTTTTTGCATAGTTGCGGCTACGCCTTTTGATGAGTTCTTTTGTTTCACGAGCCTTCGCTTCTTTTTTCAAATATGCAATCATTTCCTTATAACCAATGCCTTGCATTGAAGGACAATTTGGATTTATGCCGCTTTCAATTAGCGTTTGAACTTCATTCTTAAGCCCTTGTTTATACATCAAATTAACGCGTTTATTGATGCGTTTATATAATTTTTCTCTATCCATTGTCAAAGCAAAAACAATGTATTTAACATCATTTTGAACACTTGAATTTTGTATTGGCGAAACATTTTTATCTCGTTTGTTAATATCAAAAATTTCAAGCGCACGAATAACCCTAAAAGTATCGTTAACATTTAAGGCTTCTGCTCTTGTTGGATTTTTCTCTTTTAAAATATTATAAACATATTCGTTGCCATATTTTTTTGCAAGTTGTTGATAATATTTTCTTATTTTTTCATCTTTATAAACGCCATTGAAATCATAATTTTCAATGAGCGCTTTTAAGTATAACCCTGTGCCCCCGACAATGATAGGTGTTTTACCCTTTGCAAGAATTGAATCTATTTTTTCTTTCGCTTTTTTAACATAATCACAAACTGTAAATTCACGATTTGGTTTACAAACATCAATCAAATAATGTTTAACTCCTTGCATTTCTTCTTTCGTGACTTTTGCAGTTCCGATGTCCATGCCTTTATAAATTTGCATGCTATCTGCTGAAATTATTTCCCCATTAAGCATTTTTGCGACATCAATAGAAGTGCTGGTTTTACCAACACCTGTGGGACCATATATTACAACTGCGTATTTGTTTTCCATAACTTTCTTAGTTTATCAAATTAGATTTGTTTACACAAATAAATAAGTATATTTTATAATTTTCTTTTAAACATTTTTTCAATTTCATTTCTTGAAAGTTGAAGTACGATTGGTCTGCCATGTGGGCATAAAAGCACATGACCGTTTTGAGCAAACCTATCAAGCAAAATGCTAATTTCTTGCTTAGACAAAACATTGCCTGCCTTCACTGCCGACTTACAAGCAAGTTGCGTGAATCTTTCATTTATATACGAAAGTGGCTTGTTTGCAAAACTATCAATTTCAGCAAAAACGCTATCAAAAAAGTCTTTAATATTCATGTTTGAAATAATATAAGGAATTGCAACAATTTTTAAAACATTGTCAAAAATTGTGAAATTAAAGCCAAAATTCTTAAATTTTTCTTGATTTTCAGTTAAAAAACTTGCTTCTTTCTCATTTATTTTAATTTCAATCGGCATGAACAAACTTTGTGTTGTCACTTCATTTTGCTCAACACTTGCCATAATTTTGTCATAAAGTTGACGCTCATGAGCCGCGTGTTGGTCAATGAAATATACAAATTCGCCCTTTTGCAAAATAATATAAGTATTAAAAACAACACCAATAATTTCAAAGTGATTAAACACTTCTTCAACTTTTGTTTGTTCGTTTACTGGCAAACTTGCTGCAAAATTTTGCTGCAAAACTGGTTCTTCCGGCTTTATTTTTTCGTCTTCCTCAATTGCAATTTCAACTAACTTGTTAGGTTGAT
>CALBYO010000056.1 GCA_937889705.1 uncultured Bacillota bacterium
ACCACTTAGTTTGGCAAGTGGAATTGTTTATTTGATAAGGGTTAAACTTGATTGGTATTTGTTTGGATTTGTTGGGCTCGGCTTTGTTGCCGGGGGTGCAATAGGAGCATTTTTGCTTAAAAAATTGAACAATGTTGTTGTGCGATTAATTTTCGTCTTGGCGGTACTTGCTGCTGGACTTAAAATGGTGATATGAAAATATGGACATCTTTTTATACATTTTATTCGGAGTGCTTGGCGGTGTTTTAGGCGGCATGGGAATGGGTGGCGGAACGCTGCTAATTCCTTTGCTTACTATCTTTTTGTCTGTTGAACAAAAGACCGCTCAGGGAATAAATTTGATAGCCTTTTTGCCAATGGCTATTGTTGCGTTAATAATTCATTTTAAAAATAAAATGGTCAGTTTTAAAGATATTTTATGGATCATAATTCCAGGCGTTGTTGCGTCCGTTAGTTTTTCGTTTTTGGCTAGTTCGTTAGATAACAAAGTGCTAGGTTTTATGTTTGGAATTTTCTTGATTTTGATTGCTGTTTATGAAGGAATTGAACTCGCATTTGACATAAAACAAGCCCTAAAAGACAAAAAGAAGGTCACAAAAAGGACAAAAAATCAGAAATTGTGATTAAAAAATTTTTTATTTTTTTAAAAGATGATATATTATAAACATAAGTAATCTAACTTGGAGGTTAATTATGTTTTTGGAAACCAGCGAAAGTTTGGAAAAAATGCTTATGGAAGCCAGTGCAATAAGTCTTAGATTTGGCGGCGATATGGTGGAAACAGAGCATATTTTATATGGACTTTGCAAGGTTAATTGCGTTGCTAGCAAAATATTAAAAGAGTTTGGCGTGACAGATGCTAAACTTTTGAAAGTTTTTAAAGAAAATTATGAAGAAGTGACTTATTTTGACAGCGTTGCATTAACTCCAAGAGTGAAAGAAATTTTTAAAAATGCACAAAGCCTTGCTTATCAACTTGGACATAACTTTTTAGGCACAGAGCACATGTTTTTGGCGCTTTTATCTGCGTCAGATTGCCTTGCTGTTAGGTTGTTAAGTAGTTATTTTAAAGTCAATGTGAACGATTTGAGAAACAAAGTTGCATCATTCTTGCAAGGCGGTGCAAGTGTTCAAGAAAATGGCGAAATTGAAAAGACGGACAATCAACCAAAATCAACTTTACCAGAAAAACTTTTGGAAATCGGAAGCGATATCACTTTTAAGGCAAGGCAAGGGAAAATTGACCCTATTATTGGCAGGGAAAAAGAGATTGAAAGAGTTATTGAAATACTATGCCGTAAAACGAAAAACAATCCTGTTTTGATTGGTGAAGCGGGCGTTGGTAAAACTGCTGTTGTTGAAGGTTTGGCGCTTGCAATAACAAGTGGAAATGTTCCTGATTTGCTTAAAAACAAAGAAATTTTTTCGCTAGAAATTGGCAGTTTAATGGCTGGCACAAAGTATCGCGGAGCAATGGAAGAAAAACTCAAAGACGCCATTGAAACAATCATTGAAAATAAAAACATCATCGTGTTTATAGATGAAATTCATACGCTTGCACAAGCGGGTTCTGAAAAGGGCGAAACAAGCCCAGCAGATATGCTAAAACCTTAT
>CALBYO010000057.1 GCA_937889705.1 uncultured Bacillota bacterium
TATAAAATTTCTTGTTACAGGTATTGCAAACATTAGGCAAGCCACTAAAACTATGCCAGAGAGAATACCTGCACTTATTTTTAAAAATAGTTTCATAGTTCCTCCTTTTAATTGTTTTCAGTAACATCATAGGTTACTTTGTAAGTTGTGTTTGAGTTATAAGTGAATGTTGTTATGTCGGATAGATAAGTGATTGTAGAATCATCTCTATCAGCAAATCTTAATTGCAAGGTATATTTTTGACCTGCAACAAGATTGTTTGCATACCAAGTATCACTACAAGTTCCAGTTACTTGGTGGGTATGATTAAAGGTTTCCATAAGCTTTCCATCTTCATCATAAATCACGCAAGTAACTAAATACACTTTTGCAGATGATAGATAGTTTCTAATTATCGTTACATTTGAAGTTGCACTGTATAATTGAAAACACTTGTTTGTTGTTCCACTAGTTGTAAGTCCAATTTTAAATGTTAGTGGGTCATCTGCACCTAGCGCATAGTTAAATAACATTATTTTGTCTGTTGTTGTAATTGTTAATTTACCTGTTACACTCGCAAACAATAGTTGTTTTGAAAGAATTGTGTAATTATATTCACCCATTTCAACTAGCATATTTTGATAACTCTCTAAAAGAGAGTTGTCATTGAATAAGAATTGATATGTGTGATTATCATTTGAAAGAATAATCTTTACAGGGTTTGTAGATAAATCAATAAGACTTGTGTCTATCGTTCCAACAGGGTTTAAGCCAACTGATGCAATAGTGTAATTATTTAGATAGTAATAATTGAAAGATAGACTACTTGAAGTTGATTTTATAGTGAACGAACCACTAAAATCTTCAAAAATAAGTGATTTACTATCTATAAAATAGTTCCAAGTGGTATTTTTTGAAAGTAATACATTTACACCTTTACTTAGTTTTTCAAAACTATCAATAATCACAACTTTTGTCTTTGTTGGGTCATCGCAACTGAAAGTTATTTCCACTGGTGAAGTAAGCAAATTTACATTTGATACATCACTATTTTTTGTGTCAACAAAACTTACAGCAAGTTTTGAGTAACTATATTTAGGCTTAATATCTTCCACTTTTACTTTGTCCTTTGTCTTGTCGTCATTTTCAAGAGTGTCTACATAATCTTCATTTTTTGTTGTTGAGCTTATTTGTTTACCTTGCATCCAAGTAAGGTTAACTGCAATATTTGTGCGATAAACACCATAATATTCGGCATCATCATACTCGGCCTTTTTACTTGCTGAAATTGGGTACTTACTTTGCTCGGCAGTTGGTATTGGCAAGCATAAACTGTTTGTGGCATCAACAAGTTTAATTGTGTTATATGTTTCGCCTTTTATTTGCTCGTATAGATAGTTATAAAAACTATTTATCTTCACAAAACCAGAGTCTGCTGAGCCGATAAGTTCAACATCTTTGAATTTTATGAAATGTGAAGTTGCATTTTTTGCAGTTAAGTTCGCTGCATTTGTCATAACGAATCTAACCATTTCATCTTGATTTGTTCTAACAGCGTGAGTCCATTTTACAAACTCTTGTGTTTGTCTTGAAACTGAAACTAAATCGTCGTGATTACCATTGATTTTCTTCCAATCGAAAACTGTGTGATAAGTCCAATAATATGGTTCTTTATCTAATTCTTGCACCCATTTGAAAGTGCTTAAATCATAGGCAAAAAACCATTTCATTCCTGTGAGTGAAGCATAGGTATTTATCATTCCATCTAAAATAAGTCCATTATTTGATTTGTAGAATAAGGTGTTATGATAAGTCCCATTATCTTCATAACTAAACACAATATATGAACCAAAATCATGACATTTTAAGTCTATAATTTGGTCCTCGTAACTAGGACACTCGTTGTCATCTTGTGCTTTCTTTATTTGTTCAAAAGTAAAGCCACCATTTGTGTTTTTCCAGTTGTCTTTTATTGTTTTATCTATTTCTTCAACCTGTTCTTGTGGGGTTGGCATCGCTTGTGCATGAACTGTGAAATATGTTTTTTGTAAAAAGCCACCACATACTGCAAGCAAGACAAAAACAATGATATATAGAATAGTCATATTTTTGTCTTTAAAAACTGTGTTTTGCAGTATTAAAACAATGATTAAAGCAAGAACCAAACCAACAACTGCTCCAACAATCCAGTTAGAAATTGCCATATTTTATTCTCCTTTTATTAAAAAATTAAATGGGCATAAAAAGTATAATTCTATGCCCATTTTGATAATGTTTTTGTTATCTCATAAGCATATTCAATAGCGATTTGTCAGAACTTCTAAATGGTTTGATTGCACATTCGTAAATCTCGCCATTTTCATCTGCTGAACGAACTGCATAGGTGTTGCCTTTGATAACATTTCCTGTCTTTTCATCTTTGATTTCATAAGGGTTAGTAATAAGGTCTGCTTGCATATCGTTACCAAACACAATGTCTAACACTGCGAACCCACCTTTATCTGGTGGAGTAACTAAAACTTTAACATCCTTACCACGAATTTTGCCTTTAATGAAATATGAAAAGAATTGTTTTCCATCTTTCTCAAATATTTCTCTTTCAACTTTTATTTGTCCTAAACTTTTTTCTTTATTTGCCATAAATTCCTCCTATTTTTTACCTTTTCCAATAATTTTTGAAAGTTTTTTTGCTTCCGACTTAGACTTGCCTTGACTTATTGCGTCTTTATACTTATAAAGTCCTGCGTGGTCTGATTGACATTGCAAATATCCGCTACGCAAACCTGCTTCATAATCGGTAAGTTCTTTGCCTTCCTTTTGTCCTCTCATGTGGACTTTTGATTTTCTTTCTTCGGCGTAGCCTTTAGCCCTTTTGTTAGGGGTAAACCAACGCCTTTCTCTGTTTGCCATAATAGCCTCCTAAAAATATTTTGTTTTTGCCCGTACTTGCCGTTAGCCAAGCGATTTTAAATATATTAAGTTGTAATTTTGTAATCTTAATTAAAAGGACTTTTTGAAACTCATTTCTATGCGATATTAAAATCGTAGGTGGCCACCTTTATGAAATTTCACGCTTTAAGAAATTCGCCTTTAATTTGCCTTTCGTTTTTTGATTACACCGATATTATACAAAAGCGATTTTCAAAAATGAATGACATCACTGGCAGTATAAAAGCACTTTAAGTGCCCACTTTTTGATATTTTTTGATGTCTATGAAACAAATAACGAACGATAGAAAAACAAAAAAGAAACAACCAAATGTTGATTGCTTCTTTTCTAATTTATTTCACATATCTTTTTGTGTTTGTATTTGTGTGAACTCTTTTCCCATTCAAAAGTATTCTGTCTGAATAGTAATTTTCAAATTGCTTGTCTAGTTTCTTATTTCGCAAATAATAGACATCATCACTATGAATATGTGTATTACCATCAAGGTCATCTGCAATAAACACATCTTGCTTAATTATATATAACTTTGTGCGGTAAACATTATTTGCATTTTTCATAAAATCTGGTAAATTAAACATTTTCACATTCCTCCTTTTTTGAAATATTGTTTTTAATAAATTTAATCAATTTACAATTCAAGCGAGATATGTATTCAATGGAATAACCCATTTTATCAGATAGTGAAAGTTGAGTATTGTTTTGTAAATATAACGAAACATATAAATCATATAGTCTTGGCGATGCCTTACAAACAATGCTGTTATATACTGCGATTTTTGCAAGAATATCATTTTCTCCAACACTTTCTTTTACACCATCAAATTGTTCTTGTCTTGAATAATAATAACGAATGTCTTTTAAATCTTTTCTAATTTCAATTTCTGTCATAATAAAATCTCCTTAAAAATATTTTTTGTTGGAGTAAACAAAAAACACCCCAACGCTTTTGTAGTTCCTTTCACAAAACTACTATTCGTCAAGGTGTTTTTTCCTTTTACACGAATCTTGCTTACATAATAGAGAAAAAGTTCTTATTTAAGCATTGTTTCAGCTCAGCCTTAATTGTGTTATGTAAACGAAAAATTGTTTTTATTAAATTTCTTGCTCTTTGATTACTGTGATATGTTTTTCTTTTGTAGAACATTGCTTACACGATATTACAGATTTACAAATAGAGCATTTACCTGTAATCGTTCCATTATGTTTAATTACACAATTTATGTAATTTGAACATTCTGGGCATTTTATTCTTGTCTTTTGCAATAAAATTGCAGTATTAACCATAATAAAACACTCCTTTCCCCTGTAGATAACAAAGGTTAGATTTAATAAACTGTATGTGCAGTTAGGGAATCCAACACCAAAGCCTATTACTTTATTATCCTATATAATAACGCAAAACAAAATGATTTGCGGTATTACCTTATATGAGGTCTTTTATTACTTTAACAGCCACACCTTGTATTTTAATACTATCAAAATACATATCTTCCATGCTGTCATTTTCTGGATGTAATCTTACTTTACTTTTCTCTCTATAAAATCTTTTGAGTGTTGTTTCGTTTTCTATCAAAGCAACTACAATTTGACCTTCTTCTGCCATTTCTTGTTGTTTTACAACCACATAATCGCCATTATTTATACCAGCTTTTATCATGCTCTCGCCACTTGCTTTTAATATAAAATATTTACCACCACCCAAAAATGATTTAGGAATTGGAACATACGCCTCTATATTTTCTTCAGCAAATAGTGGCAAACCACAAGAGATTGACCCTAAAATTGGAACTTGAATATTATTGATGGACTTCATCATAGTCTTAGTTAATATTCCACGATTTCCACCATTATTTTCAATCAAACCTTTGTTTGTCATTTCAGTTATATAATTGCTTACACAACTTTTAGAAATATCCAATGCTTTTGCAATTTCAATAATTGTAGGCACTCTGCCTTTTTTTGAATAATCGCTGTCTATGAATGATATTATGTTTTCCATCAAACTCGAACTTTTCGTTCTCATAAGATTTTCTCCTTTGCTATCGTGAACTTATTTCCACGATACACATATTATATATGGAATATTTTTCTAAGTCAAGAGATATAAAGTAAAATTTTCAAAAAATACTATTTAGGGTGGTCGAACTTTGTCGTGTTTTAATTCTTTTTGTTTTGCATTGTTATAATATCTTTTTCTATTATAACTTTTTTGTGCCAAGTTTGATATTTCCAATTCCAAGATTGTTGCTAGTAAATCTAATTCATCATCTGGCATTTGTGTTAAGTTTGGTATTCCATTAACACTAATCTTTAAGCCTAAATCATTTTTAATATCAATTTCTTGCATAATGATAACTCCTTTTTTGTTTACGCTATCACTATACAGAAAATATTGATAAAACTGAATGACTTTAATTACACTTTGTAAGCACTTTTGTGTCCTACTTTTTGATAAATATAGAACAAATATAAACATTTATTTGATTTAACTTAACCTTTGCCTCCTTTGTCGTGTGATTGGTGGTATTTTTTTCGTGCAGGGAGTTTATCAGTAAAGCCCAAATCTCTCAAAGGAAAATGATATTGCTTAAAATACGAAAATGAAAAAGTTTCAAGACAATATAATTTTCTTTTTCTTTGATATCTTTGTTCTTTCCTGATTGCTTTGTGGTGTCGAAAAAAAATAATCGACAAAGGAGGTTAAAGTATGTATTTAGAAATAGTTAATACTTGTAAATGTCAACCAACTTTAAGTTTGTTCAAAAAGTTGGCTGTTATTGTTGGTGTAATGGCTTTGCTAGGTCATTCAGTTTTTAAAAATATGGTTGTAATCTCTAATAAAAAGCATAATTAGGAGGTAGAAAATGAAAACAGCGGTTATTTATGCTAGATATTCTAGCGATAAACAAACAGAACAGTCAATTGAAGGTCAATTAAGAGTTTGTAATGAATTTGCAGAAAAACACGATATTGTTATCGTGGATACATATATTGACAGAGCTATGACAGGAACAAATGATAACAGAACAAGCTTTCAAAAAATGTTGAAAGATAGCGTTAAAAGAGCTTGGGATATTGTTCTTGTTTACAAACTAGACAGATTTTCAAGAAACAAATATGAAACAGCAATGCACAAAAAGACTTTAAAAGATAATGGCATAAAACTAATATCTGCAATGGAAAATATTCCAGATACACCAGAAGGAATAATTTTAGAAAGTTTACTTGAAGGTATGGCTGAATATTATTCTGCTGAACTATCACAAAAAGTTAAGCGTGGTCAAAATGAAAGTCGTCAAAAAGGACAATTTACAGGTGGCGTTATGGTTTATGGCTACAAAAATGTAAATAAAAAAGTTCAAATTGATGAGGATCAAGCAGTAATAGTAAGAATGATTTATGAAAAATTTGCTGCTGGTGTTTATGTTAAAGACATCTTAAAGGAATTAAACGAAATGGGTATTCTAAATCATGGTAAGCCATTTGCGAAAAACACACTATACCATGTCTTACACAATGAAAAGTATGTTGGAATATTAAGGCATGGTGATGAAGTATTTACAAATATCTATCCACAAATTGTACCAACAAATATTTTTGAAATAGTTAAAAGAAAGTGTGATGAGAATAAATTAGGTAAGCATCAAAATGATGTTGTGTATTTATTAAAAAACAAGGTTTGGTGTGGATATTGTGGTAAAACGATATCATCCGAATCTGGAACTTGTAAAAATGGAGTTGTAAAAAGATATTATAAATGCACAAACAGAAAGAAAAACGCCGCTTGTGATAAACTACCCATACGAAAAGAGTTATTTGAACAAATTGTGATTGACACAACAATGAAACTATTTGACAATCAAGATAACTTAAATCTAATCGCCGACAGAATTATCCTTACTCACAACAAAAGATTAGTTGATGACTCAAAACTTAGTATTTTAGCAAAAGAAAAAATGGAATATCAAAAGTCTATAGACAACTTAATATCTTGTATGGAAAAAGGTATTGTAACCAACTCTACAAAAAAGAGATTGGAAGATTTGGAATTAATAGTTGAACAGATTGATGAAAAAATGGCTATTGAAAAAACAAAACAAAAAGTTCAAATAACTCGTGATGATATATTCAAATTTATTAAAACAGCATTAAAGAAATCTCCACAACTTATGATAAAACTTTTAGTAAAAAGCATAATCTTGTATGATGATAAAATGGAAATCACATACAACTATGTAGATAAAAAATATCTTGATGATAACGAACACAAACCCTTTGAACTGAAAACCGAGAATTTTGAAACAACAATCAATAATACAAAATTCAAACAACCAGCAACAAAAATTGAACTTGAAATTAAATCATATATTTAACAAAAGCAGGATTAAAAACCCTGCTTTTTTCATGCAAATTAAAAACTTAAATTACCAAAATTAACGAAATACCACATCACAAAATAAAATTTTATCTATTACATAGTAATAGATAATTTACCAAAAATTATGGTGTTCAACTGAGGTTATTTTGGTCGCACCAAACGCAAATTGTCGGGCTTTTAGCTCGATTTTTTGTTTATACAAAATATTTCCGACAAAACCTTTCTTCGCAGCAATTTCTTCGCACGATAGTACCGACCGAAATTGATTAAGCAATTTCGCGTTTGGTCGGTAAGAAGGAAATTGCGGGCGAAAAAGCGCTGCATTTTTTTGCATAAAAAAATCGAGCCATAAGCCCGACAATTTCCTCTCTGGCTGGGGTGGCAGGATTTGCTCCGCTTTGTGGGTTGTTCTTCGCGGGTCGATGCTCGCTTTCACGGACGGCGCTAAAAAACTTGCCACTGGCAACTTTTTTTACGCTTAGTTCAAATCCTAATAAGCAAAATATGTCCGACAAAAATTTATTTCGCAGCAATCACATCGCATGAGAGTACCGACCGAAATTGCTTAGCCAATTTCGCGTTTGGTCGGTAAGAAGGAAATTGCGGGCGAAAAAGCGCTGCATTTTTTTGCATAAAAAAATCGAGCCATAAGCCCGACAATTTCCTCTCTGGCTGGGGTGGCAGGATTTGAACCTACGCATGCGGGAGTCAAAGTCCCGTGCCTTACCGCTTGGCTACACCCCAATAACAAGTTGCATTATAGCATAGTGTTTTGTTAAATGCAAGAATTTTTATCAAATTTATTTAAAAACTTTTTTATTGACTACTTTTTTTATATATGTTATCATACCCATGGAGAAAATTATGCTTTTAGAAGAATTTGATGAGAACAAAATCGCCGTTTTAAACGCAAGTAATATAGTTAAAAAAAATGATGAAATGCCAAAAACAATCGTTTCATTTTTTGAACATAAGTTATTTGATATGTTTTTAGAAAAATTTAAGCCAGAACAAATCACGGAAATTGGTTGTGCTGTAAAAATTCACCCAATTTATAAAGTAAATTTTGAAGGGAAAGAAATTGCAGTAATACAAGCAGGCATTGGCGAACCTTATTGCGTTTCAAACTTTGAAGAAATTATTGAACTTGGTGTTGAAAATATTTTACTTTTTGGCTCGTGCGGTTCATTGATATCATTAAATGCATGCTCAATTATTGTGCCTTACGCCGCACTCAGAGACGAAGGCACAAGTTTTCATTACGCTCCACCTAGCGATGAAATCGAACTTGATGCTAAATTAGTAAAAAATCTTTGCGATTTCTTTAAAAATAAAGGCATAAAATATGAACTTGGTAAAACCTGGACTACCGATGCTTTTTATAGAGAAACACCAAAAAAAGTTGAAAGTCGCAAAAAAATGGGTGCAATTTGTGTAGAAATGGAATGTGCAGGCATGACAGCAATGTGCAAATTCAGAAATGTAAATTTCGCAACATTTTTCTATACAGGCGATAGTTTGGCAACTGGTGAATGGGACAAAGGTAGTCTTTCGCATTTGAAACTTGAAGGTAAAGATATTTTAGTTCCTTTGGCATTTGAAGCCGCAAACACTATTTTTGATTAATTTTATTGCAACATATTTTTAAAAGTGATAAAATATAGTTGCAGCCGGACAATTAGCTCAGTTGGTTAGAGCGTCTCTTTCACATGGAGAAGGTCGGGAGTTCGAGTCTCTTATTGTCCACCAGCATTGGGGTGTCGCCAAGTGGTAAGGCATGGGACTCTGACTCCCACATTCCTAGGTTCGAATCCTAGTACCCCAGCCAGAGAGGAAATTGTCGGGCTTTTGGCTCGATTTTTTTATGCAAAAAAATGCGAGCATAGCCCGCATTTAATCTCAAAATTTTTAATCTATTTCTAATGTTTCACTTGTAAAAATTTTATCATCAAGGAATTCTATTAAAGTCATATCGAAACCGCGTGCAATTTGCATAACGGTTTTTAGTGTAATATTTTTATTTCTTTCATTCATAATACACATCATTGTGCCATGCAAAATCCCCGCTTTTTGTTCTAACCTATACAATGTCATTTGTTTTTCATTCAATAAATTGCTAATTCTTATTCCAACTGCTTTACAAATGTTCATAAATCTCCTAAGTATTTTCAACTATGTATTTATACTTACCAAGATTTTAACAATTTATAATCTCGAAAATATGTAGTTGCACCTACATAAACGCTTGGAATTTAAAAATATTTTTGTTATATTGGATATGTAGAAATATCTACATAGGTTTTATGAGTAAGTGTTGTTTTATAGGTCACCGCAATGTTTGCACGGATATTGTTCGTGATAAATTAAAAAAAGTAATTGAAAACGAAATCAAAAATGGTTGCGTACACTTTATTGTTGGTTCACATGGTAATTTTGATAGAATGGCGTTGAGCGTATGCAAAGAATTAAAAAATAAATACCAAAATCTTATAATTGAAGTTGTTATAACAAGTTTAAATTCAATCAAAAAACATATTGAATATGATATGTTCGGGAAAATTGTATACGAACCTTATGAAAATATAAATACGATTATGTATGAAATTGAACAAGAATATTTTAAAAAACAAATAATAGTTAGCAACAAAAAGATGATTGAAGAATGTGATTTGCTAATTTGTTATGTTGACACATCACGCGTTAGAAGTGGCGCAAAAATTGCTTATAATTATGCTAAAAAATTAGGAAAACGCATCATTAACTTATATACAACAACTATACAACAAAATAGCCCCTTTAACTAAGGGGCTACTTTTTTACTTAATAATTAAGTGTTTGGATTTGCTGCAACTGCGGTTGGGAACAATGGCAAGTCTGCAATTCCTGGGCAAACTGTTGTTTGTGTTTGTTGACATGGTGGGATTACTGGGTATCCGTATGATGGTACAAGCATATCAACTGTTGCAACAACTTTTAAGATAACTTGAATACAGCCAGTCATTGTTGCTGTGTTACCTTCTGCATTGATTGAACCAATCGTTGATGAGAATGCACCAAATGCTGTGATTTCAATTGGTGTAACTGATGGTTGTGGCACAAACAATACAACATTTCTTGTTTCCGTTACAACTCCGTCTGCTGTTCCGAGAACACCATTCGCGTCACGATAAGATACAACTACCGGAATATTTACAGTTGCTGAAACATTGGCAAAGTTTGGTCTATTGTCAATTCTATCAATGACGACATCAGTAACTGTTGCTGGATTTGTTGGGTCAGAAGACGCTGAAATGAATGTCAAAGGATTTGTTGGTGCTGCTGGGTCAAAATTTGTAAGCGTTACTGTAACGCCTGTGTTTGTTATAATTGACCTACACGCATCAAACACTTTTCTAACTTCTATAAGTGCTTTTTCACAAAGCCCAGATGTTGGATTTCCGCAAATTGGGCCGGGTCTGCATTGGTTATTATTATTGATATAAAAAGACATTTCCACCTCCTACACGAAAACTGCGATTTTTCTATCAATAATAAAATATGTAAGAGTGTGAAAATGTGTTACAAAACAATTATAGTTATTCCAGGATTTTGTTTACCCAAGTCTTCGTCAAGCGAAGCAAATTTGCAATTCGTAAGAAATTCAAAGCAATCTGAATTTTGAATTGCCCATTCGGCGCCAGTGAAAACATTTTTAATTTTCTTTTGATGTTTCAGTCTTGTGGCGTATTGTCTTAAATTGATACAAATTTTTCCGCCCTGTCCATGCGAGCCATAACCATGAATAATTTTAAAGCCCTTTACGCCTTGTGCTTTTGCTTTTTCAATTTCCATGTCTAAATAAATGCCTGCATCTTCTGCGGCAAAAACTATTTCTTTAAAATTGACTGTGTAAAAATCATTCATTTACTTTTCTTTCCATTGACCATCTTATTGTATCAAATTTATCGCATTTTGCAAGGTGATATATTGTGTCTGGCAAACATTTGATATTTTTATTTGCCACTTCGGTTTTGTCGAACCAATGATAAACTATGTTATCTTTATCGCATGAGCCGAAATCTTGCTTGTGAGCAAGTTCGTCATCGTCTGTCAACTTGATGTGATACATAAAGTTGAGTTCGTGGCAGTTTATGTTGTCGTAAACAAAAAACATTTCATTGATTTGAAAGAGTTGTAACCTTTCAGGTTCAAATTTATAACCCAATTCTTCTTCAAGTTCTCTTATCAATGCTTCTTTTGTGGTTTCGCCACATTTAACTCTGCCGCCAACCAAATTCCAAAAATTATCAACTTTGACATTTCTGTGCAAAAGCATTTTATCTTTGTATTCAAAGAAACATGCCACGCGGAAATTAAATTTGGTATCTCCTAACATTGTACTGATATCTTCTTTCATTTTTCCTCCTGATATATATCAAAAAATGCTTGACCTGCAAGCATTTGTTTGAACTATTTAATTCTTTCCATGTATGTTCCAGTTCTTGTATCAACTCTGATTTTTTCGCCGCTGTTTACAAACAAAGGAACGTTGATTACATAACCTGTTTCAAGTGTTGCTGGTTTATAACCTGCTTTTGATGTGTCGCCTTGAATCCATGGTTCTGTGTCTGTGATTGTCAATTCAACAAAGTTTGGTGCTTCAACTGAGAATGCTGAACCTTTATAGAATTGAATATTTGCCATCATATTTTCTGTTATGAAATTGAGAGCGTCTTCAACTTGGCTTTTATTAAGTGGAATTTGGTCGAATGTTTCCATATCCATGAAGTAATAAATATCGCCTTCATTGTAAAGATATTGCATTTCTTTTCTTTCAATAACTGCAACTTGGAATTTATCTGATGGGTTGAAAGTTCTTTCTTGAACTTGTCCAGTTACGATATTTTTAATTTTTGCTCTTACGAATGGTGAACCTTTACCTGGTTTAACATGCATAAAGTCTGTTACTAAATAAATGTTGCCGTCCATTTCAAAAGTTGTGCCTTTCCTAAAATCACCTGCTGTTACCATAAAATCTCCTAAAATTAATAAATTTGCTTTAAAAATATATCATATTAAACATGATTTGTAAAGTATTTTTTCTAAATATTATTATATATATTTTGATATATGAGGGAATCTTGCGACATGTGACCAGCCGATTCGCAAATAACTGTTGGTGTCAATTTTAAATCTTTAATAGCCTTTGCACATGGTGCAAATTCTGGGCCATAGCCTTCGTCTGTATAATTTAAGTGTTTTATTTCACCTTTATCGCCATACATAATTCTTGAAAAATGAATGTGGCAATTTTTCACTCTGTCATAGCCGAGTTTTTCAATCGCATAATTAAACACTTCAACATAATCTTCATAATTGCCAAAAGTGCCTTGATTTAAAGCATAAACATGACCAAAATCAAAAGTTGGAACTAAGATTTTATCTTTCGTGCAAAAGTCAATAGTTTCTTTCCATGTTCCAATTTGTGCCTGTTTACCCATTGTTTCAGGGCAAATAAACATGTCTTGATAACCTGCTTCGTAGATTTTTTTGATTAAAATATCCAAGCGTTTAGAAATCAAGCCAACTGCAACGCTTCGCTCTTGCTTCGTTTCCGTTCCCGCATGAAAAACTAAATGTTTCCCGCCCATGGCGCGCAAAAGTTTTAGACCTGTCAAAATATATTGATATGACTTTTCTGCCATTTCGTCATCTGGATTTGCGAAGTTAATATAATAAGGCGCGTGAATACTCAGCAAAATGCCATTTTCTTTTGCGTTTTTGCCAAGTTTTTCAGCAGTTTGTGATGACATTCTATAACCACGACCAAACGAATATTCATAAGCAGTCAACCCTTGACGCGCAAGCCAAGCCGGTGCGTCACAACTATCTTTTAAACCTTGCTCATAAAAACTGTCGTCATTGCCTGATGGCCCAAATCTTACTTTTTCTTCCATTTAATCCTCTTTTAAAAATACTTCTATTTTAAGTTTGCCATTTTTGCCGCTTGCTAACCCCAAGAACTCCCCGTTTGAATATAATTTTTTCAAATTCTCAAATGGCTCGGTTTTTACAAGTTGCCCGCAAATTAGTTTATTTCCTTCTTCGCTTGTGATTTCAATTTTTTCTAAGTTTACAACTTCATCAGTTCTTAGAACTTTAAATGATTGATTTTCAATTTGCTCAAAAGTATAGCAATTATTAATATCAAAATCGCCACACTTTGTTCTTGTCAAACTTGCCATTGTGCCAAAAGTGTTGAGTTTATATGCCATATCTCGAACGATGCTTCGAATATATGTTCCAGCGCCACAAGTAATTTCAAATTCAAACAAATTCTTATGAAAATCTGATTTTATTTCATCAATATTGTCATTCAAATTTACATCTTTATTTACTGACACAAAAAAGTTAAAAAGTTCTTCAATTTTAGTTAAATCATCAATTTTTTTGAATTTTATATCAAAAATTTCGATTTTTCTAGGTTGCAAAGTCACTTTTTCGCCACTTCTAGCAATGTCATACGCTTTTTTACCATTGACTTTTAATGCTGAAAATTGTGGCGGCAACTGCTCTACTACGCCTACAAAATTTTGAAGAATTTGATTAATATCTAACTCAGAAATTTCTGATTTTTTCAAATTAATAACTTTGCCTTCGCTATCCAAAGTGTCAGTTTCAAAACCAAAAACAAATACTGCTTTATATGTTTTTTGTTTGGTCAAAAAGAAATCAAATAAACGAGTTGCTTTACCAAATGTAACAGGTAAAACGCCGCTTGCGAGCGGGTCAAGCGTGCCCAAATGCCCCGCCTTTTTTGCGCCAATTAAATATTTAACTTTATTAACTGCTGAGTTTGAAGAAATCTTAACCGGCTTATTTAAAAGTATAACGCCACTATTTTGCATTTTCTTCCTCAACTTTTTTAATTTGCTCGTTACAATATGCAAAAACTTCTTTCTTTAATTTGCCGATTTTGCTATTTACTGTGCAACCAGCGGCATTTACATGACCGCCACCGCCGAACTTAGAAGCTACAGCGTTTACATCATAATTTGCACATGACCTGAAAGATACACTCCACAAGTTTTTGCCTTTTTCTTTAAAAATTGCTGTGATTTTTGCTCCTGCGATATCAACAATAAGAGTTAAAAATTTAGAAATATCGCTAAACATACAGTGTAATTTCTTGCAATCGCGTTGCGTCACAACCAAATATGCAACTTCGCCATTAAGTTTCACATTTTTAGACATAAAACTTGCCACGCGCACTTGATTTAAAGTTTTTTTCTTTTGAGTTGCATACACAACTTTTTCAAAATCTGCTTTTAAAGTCATCAATTTGCTTGTGACTTCAAAAGTTTCATTCGTAACATCGCTGTTTGTGAAATTATTTGTATCCGAAATTATTGCAGCGAGCATAGCAGATGCCATATCTGGTGTTATTTCAAAATCACATTTTTCCAAAAAGTTAAACAAAACTTGTCCACAAGCAGGCGCGTGTGGCTCAATATAACAAAGTTTTGCATATTTACTATTTGAAACATGATGGTCAATTAATAATGTGTTAGGAAAACTTTCAAAGACTTCGCCATATTTTCCAAGTTTAAAAGTTGTTGCTGTATCCAAAGAAATTAACAAGTCAAACTCTGAGATTTCCAGTTCTGATGTATTAATTTTGTCGCTATATGGTATGAAAGTCAAATAATGTGGAATTTCACTGTCCACAAACGCTTTAACATTTTTACCAAGTTTTTCAAGCAACATTGCCATTGAACATAGCGAGCCAACGCAATCGCCGTCAACACTTGTATGCCCAAAAACGGCAACATTTGTTGCTGACAAAATTTTATCTTTCATTTGACTAATTAAGTCCATAAATTTCTCCTATTTTAAACAAAAATTAGATATAAAAATATATCTAATTTCTGATTTTACGCAAAAGTTCTTCAATTTTATTTGCATTTGCTTCGGTGTTATCCGCAACAAAATTTAATTCTGGTGTGTTTTTCATAATCAATTTTTTTGCAAGTTCGCGTCTAATAAAACCTTTTGATGAGTTCAAAAGTTTGATAATTTCCTTTGAATTGTCGCACTCAACGCCAACTTTTGCATTTTTTAAATCTGGCGCAGTTTCAACATAAGTCAATGTGATTATGTTTCCAGAAATACGCTTGTCATTCATGTTTTGAATGATTTGTAAAAGCGCCTTCATAACTTCTGAATTAACTCTTTCCATTCTATACATATTTGTGCCTCCTACTTCTTAATTGGCTCATTAACATAAAATTCAAGAGTATCGCCTTCTTTAACAAGATTGCCTTCTTCAAGTCTAATTCCACATTCAAAGCCTTTTGCAACTTCTGCTTTGTCGTCTTTAACAATTTTTAAACTTTCAACTGGTGTTTCAACAACAAGTTCGCCATTTCTGAACACTCTTGCAATGCTGTTTCTTGTTGCTTTACCATCAGTGATATATGAGCCAACAACAAAGCCAACGCTTGAAAGTTTGAACATCGCTCTAACTTCGGCATGGCCGATAACAACTTGTTCATATTTGATTGTTTGCATGCCGTTAATTGCTGCTGTTACATCGTCAACGACATCGTAAATGACTGAATATGACTTGATTTCAACATTTTGCGTTTTTGCAAGCATTTCTGCTTTTGGTCCAACTTTAACATTGAAAGCAATAATAACTGCATCAGATGCCTTAGCAAGAAGAACATCGGATTCTGTAACAAATCCAGCAGCACTGTGAATACAAACAACTCTAACTTCATCATTTTCGATTGTTGTAAGTGTTTGTTTTAATGCTTCAACTGAGCCTTGAACATCGGCTTTGATAATGATATTAAGTGATTTCAACTTGCCTTCGTTGACTTTGCTCATGAAATCGTCAAGAGAAACGCCAGATGTTGTGTTTGCTCTATCTTCTTTAATTTTATTCTTTCTTTCTTCAATAACTTGTTTTGACAATTTTTCATCAACTGCAACAACAACATCGCCCGCATTTGGAACATCTTGGAAGCCCAAAACTGAAACTGCTTCTGATGGTCCAGCAGATTTGACTTGCTTGCCGTTATCGTCAAACATTGCTCTAACTTTGCCGTATGTTAAGCCGCAAACGATATTGTCGCCAACTTTGAGTGTTCCGTTTTGAACGAGAACTGATGCAACAGGTCCTCTGTTTTTATCAAGTTCGGCTTCAATAATAACGCCGTTTGCCATTCTATTTGGATTTGCTTTTAATTCTTGAACATCTGCAACAAGTATGATTGTTTCCAAAAGTTTGTCAATTCCCATACCTTGTTTTGCTGAAATTGGAACTAAAATTGTATCGCCGCCCCATTCTTCTGGAAGAACATCATGTTCGGCGAGTTGTTGTTTAACTCTTTCAGGATTTGCGCCTGGCTTGTCCATTTTATTAATTGCAACAATCATTGGAACGTCTGCTGCTTTAATATGGTCAATAGCCTCTATTGTTTGTGGCATTATTCCATCATCAGCTGCGACAACAAGCACTGCAACATCTGTTACTTGTGCACCACGCGCTCTCATTGATGTGAAGGCTGCGTGTCCTGGTGTGTCAATAAATGTGATTTTTCTGCCTGCGGCTGTGATTGTATATGCACCAATTCTTTGTGTGATACCGCCTGCTTCGCCAGAAACGACATTTGTTTTTCTAATTGCATCAAGAAGTGAAGTTTTACCATGGTCAACATGTCCCATAACTGTGACAACTGGTGGTCTAACAATCAATTCTTCATCTTTATCTTCAACTGTTAAATCTTTTAATTGTTCTTCAAATGTTTTATCAAGTTTAAGTTCAAGTGTTACTCCCATATCAGAAAGAGCAAGTTCTGCTGTTTCAAAATCAACAACGCTATTAATTGTTGCCATAACGCCAAGCATCATCAATTTTTTGATAATCTCAGTTGCTGGTTTTCCTGTTTTTTCAGAAAGCGTTTTAACTGTAACAGTTTCAGAATTGATAACTGCATGGTCAATAACTGGTGCAACAAATGTTGGTTTTTCTTTCTTTGTCTTTATGAGTTTTCTTGAACCCATTGTTGTTTCTTCAAAGTCATCTCCATCGTTGACATAAACAACTTTATTGCTTAAATTGCGTTTATTTGGAATTTGTTGTTTCTTTTCTTCCAAGTTTTGTCTATTTGGCGATTTATTTTTATTACCAAAAGTTCTTGTTTGCTCTGGCATAACAATAGGTTCTGCTGTGAATGACTTAAAATTATTGCCTTTACTTGCTGCGAATGAACCTTTTGGCCCGTTAAATTGCCTATTTCCGTAAGGTTTTTGGTCATTTCTTTGATTAAAGTTAGGCTTTTGACCTTGATTGTTCCTATTTTGGAAATTTTGATTTTTATTAAAGTTACCATCTTTATTAAATGGTCTTTGTTCTCTATTGAAAGGCCTATTTTGAGAATTATCTCTCATTGGTCTGCGGTCTTGCCTATCAGTTTGCCTATCAAAAGTTTTGTTGAACTCTTGTTTTTTGTTATAAGAGATTTCTTCCTTTAAAGGAGCAATTTCTGGCTCTTTTTCAACTACTTCAACAACTTTTTCAACAACAACTTCGGCGGCTTTTTTCTTTTCTTCCAAATTTTTCTTTGCCACCGCCATATCTGTTTGAAGTTGGTCAAGTTGAACTTTTGAACTTCTAATATTTCTCAAAAGTGATTGGATAGAACCACCAACTTGAAGTTCGTGTATTGCTCTTAAATTTACAAATCCTTGATTTTTACTTTCTGCCATTAAATCTCCTTTAAATTTTCCTGAATACTTTCGTATATTTTATCTTCAACTGGCATTTTAAATGCCCTGCTTAAAGCCTTTGTTTTTTTAAGTTTTGACAAGCAATCTTCACACTTGCAAACATAAGCACCGCGGCAATTTACTTTCTGTGATTTATCTATAACAATTTGATTGTCTGATTTAATAAATCTAATCATTTCCGCTCTGTCTTTCATTTGTTTGCAAACTATGCACATTCTCAAAACTTGTTTCATTTTACTCCTCGTCTAAATTGATTTCTTCAAGGTCGTCCATGCTGTCAAAAGAATCAAAATCTGAAAGCGAATTATCATCTGCAATATCTGTGATTTCATATTCAACTTCTGGGCTTGTTTCTTCTTTTGCAACTTGTGATTCTGGTTTAACATCAATTTTCCAGCCTGTAAGTCTTGCTGCAAGCCTTACATTTTGACCGCTCTTACCGATTGCAAGTGAAAGTTTATCGTCTGGGACAATAACTCTTGACGCTTTCAAACTGTCATTTGTTTCAACGCTAATAATTTTTGCTGGGCTTAATGCTCTTGCGATATATTCAAGCGGATCATCTGAATATAAAACTAAATCTATCTTTTCGCCGTTAAGTTCAGAAACGATTGTGTTAATTCTAACTCCACGATTTCCCACGCAAGCGCCAACAGCGTCAACATTTGGTTTATCACTAAAAACTGCAACTTTTGTTCTATTGCCAGCATCTCTTGCTATATTTTTGATGACAACTTCACCAGATGCGATTTCTGGAACTTCAAGTTCAAACAATTTTCTAACAAATCCAATATTGCTTCTTGAAACTTGAATTTGTGGTCCATGAAGGCCATCTTTAATGCGTTTAACATAAACTTTAATTCTATCGCCTTCGTGAAATTTTTCACCTGGAATTTGGTCTGTTTCAAGCATAACGCCTTCTGAATGAGAACCTGCAATTTGAACATAGATAACGCCGTTGTCTATTCTTTTTACAACTGTTGTTAAAAGTTCGTCTTCCTTTTCAGAAAGTTCGCTTGTTGCAATTTGTCTTTCCATTTCTTTTAATTTTTGCATAACAACTTGTTTTGCTGTTTGTGCTGCAATTCTTCCGAAATCTTTTGGACTTTCTTCTTCAACAACATTGTCGCCAATATTGTATGACTTTTTAATTTTTCTAGCGTCTTCAAGTGAAATTTCCTTATCTGGGTCTTCAACTTCTTCAACTATTGTTTTATAAGAATACACTTTGATTGTATTCTTTTCTGGTACTAATTTCACAAGAGCGTGTTTTGCTTCGCCGCAAGATTTTTTATACGCTGATGTCAATGCTGCTTCCAACGCTTCAATGAAACTTTCCTTGTTTATTTTCTTTTGCATTTCTAATTCGTCAAGTGCTAAAAAGAAGTCTTTATTTATCATGTTTTTCTCCTATAATTTTGTTTTTTATATATATTTTAATTACTTTTTCAAGTAAGAAAAATCTAGAAATCTAAATGAAGCGCAACATTGCCAACCATTTTTCTTGGAAGTGCTATTTCAACTTCATTTTCCACTATCACTATATTTTCCTCGTCAAAGCCTTTTAATAAGCCAGTGAAAGATTTTTTCTTGTTGATTGGTGCATACAACTTTACATCAACAAGCCTGCCGATATTTCTTTTCAAGTCTTTATCTGTTTTGATAGGTCTATCAAGACCGCAAGATGACACTGAAAGTATATATGGGACATCGTCTGTTGGGTTAAGTTCGTCCAAAGGTTCGTCTATCAATTTGTGAACTTTTTCGCAATCGTCAATAGTTATTCCATTTGGACTGTCGATATAAAAGCACAAATTCATACCATCAACTTTTTTTGCATATTCAACTTCAACAACTTCGTAACCAAGACTTTCAATTATTGGGTTGATATGTTCGCAGACCACTTCAACAATTTTTCCAGCCATTAAAACTCCTTTAACTAATAAGAGCGAGCCTCTCGGCTCACTCCCTAAATTTCTAGTAACAAGATTATTTTATTACATACAAGCCGCTATGTCAAGCATTTTTTCAAATTTTAAAATAAAAAAGTGAAGATTACTCTTCACTTGCTACGATTGTTCCATTATAAATTTCTTCTGCTGCCATAGTAATAGCTTTTTTATCGCTTTTTTCAATTTCTTCTGGAATTCTTTTTTCTAATTCTTTTGCACGTTTTGCAATTACTGTGCAAAGTTTGTATTTATTGCCATCTGTTTTTGCTGCAAGTTCGTCAATTGGCGGTTGATTCATCATAATTATTCACCTCATTTATTAAATTCTTTGCGATTATATCACACTTTTTTAAATTTGTTAACTATTTTTTAACAATTTATTTCTAAGTTGCCCGCAAGCGCCTTCAATGTCTGCTCCCAAACTGCGTCTTATGCTTGCTGACGCACCATATTCTTCCAATTTATCTTTAAATGCGTAAATTTGCTTTTTGTTTGTAGCAATCAAATTTTTCTCTTTAACGCTATTCAAAGGAATTAAATTGATGTGAGTTGGATAGCCACTTACAAGTTTAGCGAGTTGTTTTGCGTGCTCAAAACTATCATTCACGCCGCTAATCATAGCGTATTCAAAAACAACTCTCCTGCCTGTTTTTTTGAAATAGTATTTTGTTGCATCAATTAGCGATTTTAAATCGTAAGCATTTGCAACTTTCATAATTTGCTTTCGCGTTTCGTCATTCGGAGCGTGAAGCGAAATTGTGAGAGTTATTGAAAAGCCATCGTCTGCAAGTTGTTTAATTTTTGGCACAAGCCCGCAAGTCGAAAGTGAAATATTTCTTTGGCTTATACCAAGAGTGTCTGGACTTGTAACCTTTCTTAAAAAGTCCGTAACATTTTCGTAATTATCAAGTGGCTCGCCACTGCCCATCAATACGATGTTTGTTATTTCTCTTTCTGTTGCGCCGCCACTTATGTCACGATTTACAGCCAAAATTTCGCCTAAAATTTCGCCGCTAGATAAATTTCTTATAAGTCCATTTAACCCAGAAGCACAAAATGCACAGCCCATTCTGCAACCAACCTGCGTTGACAAACAGATTGTTCTGCCATATTTATAACTTAAAACAACACACTCAATAATTTCGTCATCTTGAAGTTTAAGAGCATATTTTAAAGTGCCGTCCTTACTTTCAAATTTCTTATAAATAGTAACTGGGTTTGCGACATATTCTTCTTTTAACTTTTCGCGAAGTTGTTTTGAAATATTTGTAATTTCGTCGATTTGCAAGCCAGAAAAAACAGCAGAATAAATTTGACCAGCCCTATACTTTGGCTGACCTAACTTTTCTGCGAGTGCGTCAAAATCTTCTCTATGCAAATCTAGCAAACATTTTTTCAACTTAATATTTCTCCCACATTGAAACTTTTTCCGTTTAAATAACTTTTGATATCCATTTTTTTACCATTTGGTGCTTGAATAACTGTTGGCATAAAAAATCCATTTTTTGCTTTAATCACAAGTCCAAAAGGTTTGCATGACGAACAAACAATTTCGCCATTTTTAAATTCATTATTTTTTACAAATGAACATATTTTCATATATTCTTCGCTGGATTGCAAAACATATTTGCTTTCAAAAACTTTATAATTTTCATTATGATATTCAAAATATGCTACTGGGTTTGGATTGTACGCCCTTGTCATATCAAATAATTTTTCACAATCAAATTCAAAATTCAATTTAGCATCTTCTTTTTTTATCATAGAACAAAAAGTTGCATTTTCATCGTTTTGCTCTGTTAAAATAGCGTTGCCACTTACAATTTTATCCATCGTTTCAAGAAGTAGTTGACTTCCTAATTCAAACATCCTTTCGGTCAACTCGCCTGCTGTTTCGTTTTCACCAATTTTAACTTTTTCAATGACATAAGTTCCGCCAGCATCAACCGCAAGAACCATTTTCATAATCGCAACACCTGTTTCTTTGTCGCCATTTAAAATCGCTGAAATAATTGGTGATGCTCCCCTATATTTTGGAAGTAATGAAGGGTGAATATTAAGAGTTTCGTATTTTGGAATATCTATAATTTCTTGACTAATAATTTGTCCGTAAGATGCGGAAACCAAAAAATCAGGTTTCAAATTAATTAAATCTTGCACGCCTTCTTTTCTAATTTTATTATATTGCAAAACAGGAATGTTTTTAGAAAGCGCATATTTTTTAACTTCGCACATTTCAATTTTATTATTTCTGCCGTTTGGTTTATCAGGTTGACAAACAACAGCAACCACTTCGTGTTTGCTGTTAAATAAACTTTTTAAAACTGAAATTGCTGTGTCGCTTCCCAAAAAAACAATTCTCATTATTTCTTTCCTTCTTTATATCCTTTTTCAATTTTGTCTATAAATAATATTCCGTCAAGGTGGTCAATTTCATGACAAAGCACGCGCGCCAAATATTTTTCGCCAGTGATTGTAAAATCATATCCCAACCTATCTTGCGCCTTAACAGTGACCTGCATTGGGCGTTTAACATATTCATAATTTGTTCCAACAGATAAGCAACCTTCTTTTTCAATATCGCTGCCACGCTCTGAAATTATTTCTGGGTTTATGAGTTCCATAAACATATTGTTTGCTTCAATAATGATAACTCTTTTCAAAACGCCAACTTGAACGGCTGCCAAACCCATGCCGTTGTTTTTGTACATCGTTTCTTTCATGTCATCTAAGAGTTCCCATAAATTTTCATCAAAATCGTGAACAGGTTTACTTTTCTTTCTTAAAAGGTCATCTCCAACCTTTACAATATTTCTAATAGCCATAATATCTCCTAAGTATTTACTATTATTTTAAATATACAATTAAATCAATAAAAAATCAATATTTATGATAAATTTTGTGGGTTTATTTCCACGAAAAGTGATATTTTTGAGTCTTTTTCGTTGTCACAAAGCGCATAAACTTGTTTTCTTATCTTTTCCCAGTTTACAACACGCATCAAAACTTGAAATCTAAATTTGTTTTTAACTCTGCCAACTGGCGATTTCATTGCATCAAGATAAACAAAATTTTCTTTATCTTGTTCTTTAATTTCTCTAACTTTTTGAATTATATTTTTTGTCTTTTCATAAGCAACTTCTTCGCTATCTGCACTTATGAGCAAACGAACAATCGTTGAATATGGAGGGAAACCCGTCGCTTTTCTCAAATTGATTTCTTTATCAAAAAATCCTTTGTAATTATATAATTTTGCAAATTTATAAACATAATGCTTTGGATTGTATGTTTGTAAAATTACTTTTCCAAGTTTGTCGCTTCTTCCTGCTCTGCCACTTACTTGCGTGATAAGTGCAAAAGTTCTTTCCGCACTTTTATAGTGACTTTGATACAAACTTTGATCAGCGTCAACAATTCCAACAAGAGTTACATTTGGAATGTCATGACCTTTTGCAATCATTTGTGTGCCAACCAGAATTGATGGCTTATGATTTCTAAATTCGGACAATATTTTTTCGTGACCATTTTTGTTTCGCGTTGTGTCGTTGTCCATTCTAAAAATTGGAATGTCTGGAAAATATTTTTTTAATTCCAAAACAACTTGCTCTGTTCCGATTGCTCCTTGTTTAATTGCTTTGCTGCCACATTCTGGACAAACATCTAGCACATGAAAACGCTTGCCACAATAATGACATTTTAATTTATTTTCTGCTTTGTGATAAACAAGTGAAACATCGCAGTCCGAACATTTTGCAACATAACCACATTCTCTGCACATCATAAACGAAGAATAGCCGCGGCGATTAATAAAAATCATTGCTTGATTTTTTTCGCTCATACATTCTTCTAAATTTGCCAAAAGCGAGCGAGAAAATATGCCTGTATTTCCGCATCTGATTTCTCCCAGCATGTCCACAATTTGAATTTCTGGCATATCTTTGCCATTTGCTCTAACTGGCAATTCAAAAAGGTTGTATTCGCCGTCAATAACTTTGCTATAACTTTCAAGCGATGGCGTTGCACTTCCAAGCACAAGTGGGCAACCATTTTGCTTTGACCTAAATTTTGCAATTTCGATTGTGTTATATCTTGGATTGCTTTCGCTCATATATGAGCCGTCATGTTCTTCGTCAATTATGATAATTCCCACATTTGTTAGCGGTGCAAAAATGCAAGAACGCGCCCCAACGGCAATTTTAGCATTGCCCGAAAGCAATCTACGCCACTCATCAAAGCGCTCACCAGCAGATAAACCGCTGTGCAAAATTGCAACATTTTCACCAAACCTTTCTGTGAAATGTTGAAGCACTTGCGGAGTTAAAGAAATTTCTGGAACAAGCATAATCGCCGTTTTATTCTCTTTTAAAATTCTTTCAATAAGATGCATATACACTTCGGTTTTACCGCTTCCGGTTACGCCATGAAGAAGATATGTGCCCGCAGCAGTTATGCCGTCAACTGCTTTTTGCTGATAATTGTTTAATGTAATTTTTGCATTTTCAATTTGCAAGTTTGATTTTGGTGTCCGATATTTCTCTTGCGGAATTTTTTTAATAACGCCCAAATTAACAAGAGTTTTTATAGCACTATCAGAAAAATTTTTCACCTGCTCGGCTTCAATAATTTCGTTATTTTTCAAAAAATCAATGATTTCTTGCTGTTTTTTTGCATTTTTTTTGCAAATAAATGAATTTAAATCGAAATTTTCAACTTTTTGGTAAGCATTTACATAAAGCGGTTTTATTTTTTCACCGCGCATTTCTGACGGAATAAAAAGCCTTAAAACGTCAACTTTTTTTAGATTGTATTCTTCCACCATGAATTTCATGAGATTTAACATCTCTGGCAAAATAACTGGATTTTCATCTAAAAACTTTATTATTTCTTTTAATTTTGAACTATCTAAATTTGAACTTTCTTTTGTGTTAATTATGTAACCTTCAATTTTGCGATTTCCGAAAGGGACTAACACACGCCTTCCAACAAGCGTGGAAAAACTTTCCAACGCAAAATTTGGAATTAAATAGTCAAACACTTTGTCTACATTGCTGCTTGTTATTTCAACAATAACTTCTGCTATCATGCAAGTATTATACCAGCAACTTTCAACAAAATCAAACTAAATTAAATTTTAAGCGGAATAATTTTTTCCCATGGGAATTCACTTCTTCCAAAATGTCCATAACAAGCAGTTGGCTTATAAATTGGTCTAAGCAAATCTAATTCATCAATTATATTTTGTGGTGAAAAATCAAAATTATTTTCAACAATTTGATAGATTTTTTCTTCTGATATTTTGTTTGTTCCAAAAGTGTCTATATAGAGCGACAAAGGTTTTGAAAGTCCAATAGCATACGAAACGCCAATCTCACATTTATCGCATAAGCCCGCTGCCACCAAATTTTTTGCAACATACCTGGAATAATACGCTGCACTTCTGTCAACTTTTGTTGCATTTTTACTGCTAAAACAACCGCCGCCAACTTTTGCCATACCGCCGTAAGTGTCAACTATGATTTTTCTACCCACGCAGCCGCTGTCACCATAAGCGCCCCAAATTGTAAACTTGCCACTTGGATTGATTATGTATTTTATATCATTCTTGTTATATTTTTTGTATTCTTTCAAAACAACATCAATAACATTTGCTTTAATGTCATTAACAATTTGCTCTTGACTTAACTTCTCTGAGTGCGAAACGCTCATCAAAATCGTATCTATCTTTACAGGCTTATCGCCGTCATATTCAACAGTCACTTGACTTTTCGCATCTGCAAAATACTCTTTTTTATGTTTTCTTCTAAATTCTTCATACACTTTCATCAACTTATGAGCAATCATAATTGTGAGAGGCATGTATTCTTCCGTTTCATTTGTTGCATACCCAAAAATAATACCTTGGTCGTTTGCTTGCAAAGTTTTCTTAACTACCGCTTGATTTATATCTGGGCTTTGTTTCGTCAACTCTTTAATAATTTCAAATTTGTTTGAATCATAACCCACTTCATCTAAAACTTCTTTTGCAATCTTGTCATAATCAATATTCGCTTTTGTTGTTGCTTCACCATACACAAAAAGTTTGTTCGACTTAATTGCACATTCCACTGCCATTTGACTAAATTTGTCTTGCCTTAATGCTTCGTCCAAAAAGGCGTCTGCGATTGTGTCGCAAGTTTTGTCTGGGTGTCCAATATTTACACTCTCAGATGTTAAAAATTTTTTCATTTCCTTTCCCTTCTTTTGTTAAACTCATTTAGATTTGCAATAAAAAATCCGCCTTGATGGCGGATAAAATTTTATTATGCCATCAATCAAGCATTAGCACCTTACCCTAAGGCAGGTTGCTGTGCGGTCATCAGGCTTGCCCCTCGCGCACTCTAAATGGTAATTTTATTGTAACGCAATGAGCCTATTTTGTCAACAATTTTTATAATTTTTAAAAAAAGACTTTTCTTTTGGTTTTACATGTTGTATAATTCTTTTGGAGATTAATATGAAAGAAAGAATTTTAACAGGCATTAAACCAACAGGTATTCCACATCTTGGAAACTATTTTGGAGCAATCAAGCCAGCGATTGAATTAAGTGAAAATCCAGATTATGATTGTTTGTATTTTATCGCAGACTATCACGCACTCAACATTATTAAAAATAAAGACGACTTCAAAAAATACACTTATATAATTGCAGCAACATGGCTCGCTTGTGGCTTAAATCCTGAAAAAGTTATGTTTTATAAACAATCAGACTTACCAGAAGTTTTTGAACTTAACTGGATTATCTCCAATGTAACAGCAAAAGGTCTTTTAAATCGTGCACACGCATATAAAGCCTGCGTTGAAAAAAACTTAGAATGTGGAAACGACCCTGATTTTGGCGTAAACATGGGTCTTTATAACTACCCTGTTTTAATGGCAGCCGATATTTTGATTATGAACTCAAACAGAGTTCCAATCGGACAAGATCAAAAACAACATTTGGAAATTGCAAGAGATATCGCCACAGCGTTCAACAGCACCTATGGTAATTGTTTTACTTTGCCACAAGACTATATTTCTGAAACGCTTGGAACATTGCCAGGTCTTGACGGCAGAAAGATGAGCAAAAGTTACGGAAACACAATTACGCTTTTTGATGACGAAAATGTTTTGAAAAAACAAATCAACAAAATTGTAACAGACAGTAAAATGCCAGGCGAACCAAAAGACACAAACTGCACACTTTTCCAAATTTATTCACTCTTTGCAAATGAAGAACAAAAGAAAGAAATGCAAGAAAAATTTGAAAACGGAATTGGTTGGGGCGAAGCAAAAAAACAAACTTTTGAACTCATTAATAGTTACCTTTCACCTATGCGCGAAAAATTTAATTATTATATGTCCAACACAAAACTTATTGATGAAATCCTGAAAAATGGTGCACAAAGAGCAAGGCTTATAGCAACTCGCACGCTAGAAAAAGTTAGAAAACTCATCGGCAAAATTTAAAGCAACTTCTTTAAGTTGCTTTTATTTTTTGTTTGACACATTTTGTAAATTTTTGTAACATTAGTTTATGGAAAATTTTATCGTCAGGAAAGCCAAAAATGGCGAAATTAAAAAAATTGTAAAAACTGCAAACGCAGCGTTTATTCCAGTGCGCAATCCCGATTATGATTTTAAACGCACGATTCCAAAAATCTATAAAACTAAAAATGATTATAGCAACATTCATCATGTAATTGAAATAAATAATGAATTTGTTTCTATATGCGGCAACTTAATAAGATTTATAGAAATTGATAATGTTAAATATAAATTTTCAATTGTCGGCACTGTGTCCACTATTCCAAATTATCAAAATCATGGTTGTATGAAAGCACTTATGAATTCAGTAGATAATGAGTGCAAAAATGAAAATGTTGTTTTTAGCATGTTGACTGGCGAACGACAAAGATACAATTTTTTTGGCTTTGAAAAAGCAGGTTTTGATTTTATTTACGAATTTAGCAAATACTTTTTAAAGCATCACACAGCAGGCTCAATTTCAATTAAAAATTTTAAAAAATCAGACTGTAACAACATGTTTGAAATTTATAAAAATTCGCAAATTTTTAATTTGCGTAGCAAAGAAAATTTTATTGAATGTTTGTCTGATTTCCGTTGTAAAATATATACAATCTATGATAAAAACCAATTTATTGGCTATTTTGTTGTAAAAAAAGGCGAAATTATTGAATTTTTTATTCAAAATTTAAATCTAATTGAAAATATTGTTTATCAAATTATTGAAAAATTAAATTTTGATGAATTGAAAATCCACATAAACCCGCTGCATACAAACTTATGTTTTGCGCTTGATAAAATCGCACAGGAAGTATCATCAGTTGATAATTTGCATTTTAAAATTTATGATACGAAAAAATTTATTGAAATGCTTTTGGCTATCAACACAAAATTTCGTAAATTTAAAAATGTAAAAGAAATATATCAAATTGAAAATGAGATTTTACAAATTTCAATAAAAGATAATAATTTTGAAGTTAAAAAATTAACAAACAGCAAAAAAATAAATGCAAGATTTACAAAGCAAGAATTTGTGAGATTTGCTTTAAGTATTAAAAATAATTACAAAATAAATTCAGACATATTCCCTGTTGTTTTTGGAATTGATATTTGCGACTTGTTTTAAAATAAAAAACTGGAAAATTCCAGTTTTTTTATTTCAGTTCTTTTCTAAGTTCAGAAATTCGATTTCTGATTTCAATTGCAGTTTCAAAGTCAAGTCGCGATGCCGCAGTTTGCATCAATCCTTTAAGGGTTTCAATCTCTTTTGGAATTTCTTCTTTTCTAAGTTTTTGAGCCTTTGCTGCTTTTGTGATTTGAAGCGTATTTTCAATCTTTTTTACAATCGTTTTTGGCGTGATATTATGCTCTTTATTGAACTGCATTTGAATTTCTCTACGCCTGTTAGTTTCGCCTATTGCTTTTTTCATCGCGTCTGTTATTTTGTCCGCATACATAACAACTTTGCCTTCACTGTTTCGTGCTGCACGACCGATTGTTTGAATTAACGCTTGTGACGAACGCAAGAAACCCTCTTTATCTGCATCTAAAATCAGAACGCGCTGAACTTCCGGCATATCCAAACCTTCCCTAAGCAAGTTAATTCCAACAAGAACATCAAATTCGCCGCTGCGAAGACCATTGATAATTTCAACCCTGTCAAGAGTGTCAATTTCTGAGTGCAAATAACGAACGCGGATTTTCTTATCTGATAAATAAGATGTCAAACTCTCTGCCATTTTTTTGGTTAAAGTTGTAACCAACACGCGGCCATTATTTTTAACAACTTTGTTAATTTCTTCCACGATATCATCAATTTGATTTTCGGTTTTCCTGACTTCAATTTCTGGGTCTAAAAGACCTGTTGGACGAATTAATTGTTCAACAACCTGACCGCTCTTTTTGAGTTCATATTCCGCTGGTGTGGCAGAAATATATATTGTTTGCCCCAATTTATGGTTAAATTCGTCAAAATTTAAGGGACGATTGTCAAAAGCGGACTTCAAACGGAAGCCATAATCAACTAAGTTTGTCTTGCGTGCTTTGTCGCCGTTGAACATTGCTCTAACCTGTGGCAAGGTCATGTGACTTTCATCAATTATTGTTAAAAATTCACTTGGGAAATAATCAAGCAAAGTAAAAGGCGCTTCTCCAACTTTGCGGTTATCAAAATAGCGAGAATAGTTTTCAATGCCTGAACAATATCCCACTTCTTTCATCATTTCAATATCATAATAAGTTCTTTCTTTTAGCCTTTGTGCTTCAAGAAATTTTCCATTATCCAAAAATGCTTGCACTTCTTTATCGCAGTCTTTTTGAATTTGGTCAATGGTTTGATACAACTTGTCAGAGCCAACTGCATAGTGAGTTGCAGGGAAAACTGATGCTTCTTTGAGTTCTCTTACAACTCTGCCAGTTAGCGGGTCGAACTCGCAAACACGCTCGATTTCGTCACCAAAAAACACAACTCTGATTGCCCTTTCGCTGTTACTTGCTGGGAAAATATCCAAATTATCGCCTTTTGCACGGAAATTACCGCGTTTAAAGTCGATTTCATTTCTTTGATATTGGCAAGTTATCAGTTTCTTGATAATTTTCTCGCGCGAAACATGATCCCCTTCACGAAGCAAAATTTGAAGTCTTAAATATTCGTCAGGATTTCCAAGGCCATAAATGCACGAAACAGATGCAACAACAATCGTGTCACGCCTTTCCAAAATTGAACCTGTTGCGGAGTTCCTAAGCCTGTCGATTTCTTCGTTAATCGCCATGTCTTTTTCAATATAAGTGTCAGATGAAACAATGTATGCTTCTGGTTGGTAATAATCATAATATGAAACAAAGAACTCGACCCTATTGTTAGGAAAAAGTTCTCTAAATTCGTTACAAAGTTGCGCTGCAAGAATTTTATTATGTGCAATAACAAGTGTTGGTCGATTTACTTTCTCAATAACATTTGCGATTGTGAAAGTTTTACCGCTACCCGTTACACCTAACAAAACTTGCGACGCAAGACCATCTTTTACGCCTTCGACGAGTTTATCAATCGCTTGTGGCTGGTCGCCCGCTGGTTTGTAGTCGCTTACAAGTTCAAATTTTTCTTCCATATAGTTAGTATATCAAATATAAATTTTTTATCAATTATTTTATTGTCATTTTAAACTTTTTCAACAACTCTTAATTTTGCGCTTGCGCTTCTTGAATTTATTTTCAATTCTTCTTCGCTTGCAATTATTGGTTTTTTGGTTATCAATATCACTTTTGCTTTATGTCCACACACGCAAATAGGAATGTTCGGTGGACAAATGCACTCGCGTGCCAATTCTTTAAAAGTTTGTTTAACAATTCTATCTTCAAGAGAATGAAAAGAAATGACAGAAAATCTTCCGTGAATATTAAGTTTGTCAACAACGTTTTCAAGCAGTGTGTCAAGTCCGTCCAATTCACCATTTACAACAATTCTAAGCGCTTGAAAAACTTTTTTAGCAGCACCGCCGCGAGAAAAAACAACTTTTTTTGGCATACTGCTTTCAACAATTTCATTTAATTGCAAAGTAGTTTCAATAGTACTGTTTGCCCTAAATTTGACAATATTTTTTGCAATAGACCTCGCAAATTCTTCTTCGCCATATCTAAAAAATATGTCCGCAAGTTGTTGTTCGGTATAATTATTGACGATATCTGCCGCTGTGAGCGTTGCGCTTTGATCCATTCGCATATCCAATCTTGCCTCTTGTCGGAATGAGAAGCCGCGCTCCGCGCAATCTATCTGGTGTGAACTTATACCCAAGTCAATTAACACACCATCAACGCCATCAATTTTTAATTGTTCCAAT
Source organism: uncultured Bacillota bacterium (assembly GCA_937889705.1). GTDB lineage: Bacteria > Bacillota > Clostridia > Christensenellales > UBA1242 > UMGS687. The sequence continues at coordinate 31,415 of CALBYO010000057.1, forward strand.
GCAGATTTAAAATTTTTAAAATCCGATTTTATAATAATAGCAAGTGGCAATAATCGATTTGCATATTTTGAAAAATCAAAATTTGAGAGTTCATCTAATGTTAATATAACAACCTGACAAAACTCTTTCAATCGCAAACTTGCGGCATTAATTGCGTCTATATCTTTATCAAACGCAATTAAAATGCCATTTTTACTTAATTTTTTAACAATTTCGCTTGAATGTCCAGCCCCTCCGACCGTGCAATCAACATAAATCCCATTCGGTTTTATTTGTAAACTTTCAATAACTTCATTCAATAAAACTGGGATATGAACAAATTCCATAATTATCCTATTTAATTTTAAATATCGTTTTTAATTCTTCTTTTGTTTTATCACTTGCTCCGAGAGCGTCAATTTTGCTTTCTAGGTTTTCAACATTGCTATCAACTTTTATTCCAGCACCAGCCACCTGTTTTAATATGTGTTCTGATGTTGCAAGAGTTGCCAAAACTTCGTCAGCATTTTCTTCCGTTAGGCCTTCTTCGCTCGTCAGCAAATTAGCAAGAGATGATGCAACATTCTTTTCGTCAACAACTTTTTCATAGTTGACTTTGTTTCTCAAATCTGCATCGCCAAGTGTTTCACCAACTTTTTCAACAATATTGTTAAATTGCTCCTCTGAAATATTGTCAGCGCTCGTTGCAATATTGTTCAAAAGGTCAGCCGCCTTTTCATTTGTCAATTCTTCACCACTTGCTATTTCTTTTAACGATGAAGCAATATCTTTTGCAGAACTTGCAAGTTCTTTGTCAAGTCCAATAACTGTCATGACATCTTCAAGTTCTGGCGTTGTTGAGCCTTCCACCATTGAAATCGCTTTCACGGCAAGCAACACTTCATGCCAGTTAGCACCTTCATAATCAATGTTCTCAATATACTTCTTAACAAAGTGATCAACAACAGCAATGTAAACATTTGAGAATGGTCCACCGTTTACAACATCTTGCTCCGTAGCGTCAACAACCGTGTTTTCCCTTGCAATAAGTTGTCCGTTTTCATCGTATGTTTTAAATGTGTTTGTTTGAAGCGCTGTCAACAAGTCTGCAACTTGATTAACTTGCTCTAAACTCATATCTTTAATATCAGTCGATTCCGCTTCGTCAAGCATATCATAGCAATCTAAAATTGCGAGTAAAACATTTCTTATGCCCGTTTTTTCTTCGTCCTTAAATACTTCGCCCCTGAAATTCTTTAATGGTTTTTCAAGTTCAAGCATAGTGTTAATCTTGTCCGCACCATAATTCAAACCTGTTGTTCCAAGAACTTTAACAAGTTTTGCACTGTAAATGCCGTCCAAAACCGTGTTCAAAATTGAATTTTCATCTTTTGTTAAATATTCTTTAAGCATTTCGCCTGTCAAATTCTTTCCATAAATCTCATCAAACAATCCGGACGAAAATACGCTTTTCATTATTTTAAACACTTCGTCCAAATCACTTTCAAATGAAGAAATAAACCCATTTTCGCTGTAATATTCCATCAAAACATCAAGTTCTTGCTGCGTGATTTCATATCCTGCAATTTCTTTAAACATCTCACTATCATATAAATAATTTTCAAGCGCATAAGGCATCAATTCTGGAACAAGAGATGACATCAAATTCGTTTCCAAAAGTTTATCAACGCTTGCGTTAATTTTGTCAAAATCAATATCTTTCCAACCGTCAGAATCCTTGCCAAAATTGAAAATATCCATCATTTCGTCATAAGTGCCCGTGATAGAAAAGATTTCTTGCCTGATTTTAACATCTTTGTTTTCAACACTGATTTTTGTTAGTTCGTCAAAAACATCGTTGTTTAAACCACCCATGGCAACAAATTTTGCCACAAAAGTGTTGTTATAACTATCAAAATATTTCAAAATATCGTCACCAACATAATATCTAATCAGGTCGCCACTTTTTTGATTTAAGTTTTCACTTTCATCTGCCGTTTCTTCTGCCGATACAACAATTTCATTGCTTGTCGCGGTCAAATCTCCAACAATTCCGCAAACCGAACTGATTGGCAAAAACAAAACAAACGCCAAAACAATACCTTGAACAAGCCCAACAACCGCACCAAGCAATCTTGCGCGTTTAGGCTTTTTCAAAACAGTTTGACTTTGCGATGCAACAACCTCACCGCGTTTTTTTGCTTTCTTTTCAATTTTTTGTTGCTTTTTTATCTGTTTTTCTATTCTTGAACTTTTAAGTGCATACCTTTGAATAATGTAATACACAAAAAAGCCAATCAGCCTGAAAATCCACGTTAAAATTGCAAATACAACTAAACTAATCACAACATAAGGAATATTTTCAATAAGTTGCATTAATGCAGGACTCGCATTTGCCGCCGCCTCAACGCCATCAATGTTAAATAATAACGACTTCACAACATCGGATAAATTGTTTGCAACCGCGCCGTTGTATTCAACACCCATAAACGAAACATCAACGCCCATTAACGCCTTTGCAATCGGAGCAGTTAAAAGCCCAGCCACAATGATAAAAACAATAAGCGTTCCCAGCCTAATTGACGACCTAACCAGCCCGCGTTTTAAACCAGTAAGCACCGCGCCAATAATTATAAAGAAAAATAAAAGATAACTCATAAGGGTTATAAACAGTGTCCAGTTAAACATAGCCGCACCAATAAAATTCAAACCCATAACGACTCCTTTTTTTTGCAATACTATATATGCAAATTAATTATTATAAGTATAAAATATAATCTTATATTTTGCAAGCATATTTCTATTATGCTCAAAACCAACAAAAAACAACCCGATTTTTTCATCAGGTTGTTTATGTCAATCTTTCTGGTTTTTTAATTATGCAATCGCTTGAATTTTATCTGCAAAATTTTTCCAATCTTCGGCATTTTTATAAGAAGATAAACTTGCTTCTGGAACATAAATTGCAATAATATTAGAAAAATCATCATAATCTGACAACGCATTAGAACCTAATTTTGGTGGTGTTGTTGCTTTACAAATCAATGTTAAATTCTTACAAGATTTGAATGCAGATTGATCAATCAAAGTTACGCTGTCTGGAATCACAATTGTTAAATTTTCACCATTAAATTGCCACATGCCAATATATATCACGCCATCTGGAATCACAAATGGAGTCGAGAATGTGCAGTTCATAAAACAACTGCTATAAATTAATTTACATGCTGGGTTTATTGAAGAAACTTCTTGCGACTTGTCTACAACTTGCCATGCCATTAAATATTTATTTGTTTCATTTCCTAAATATGCGATGTTTCCTTCTATTATGGTTGGTTGCAGTTTGTTACAGCTACTGAATTCGTTTCCTTCTAAACTTTTTAAACCATTTCCAATTGAAACTGATAGCAAATTTTCGCAGCCACTAAATGCATGATGGCCTATCCAAATTACACTATCTGGAATTACAACTGATGTAATACCAGTATACTGGAATGCATAAGCTCCAATACTAGATACACTATTCCCTATTGTTAGGGTTACCAAATTCCTGCATTCAGAAAAAGCATAAATACCGATATTGGTTACATTATTTGAGATTGTAACTCTAGTTAAACTATTGCATTTTTCAAATGCATGTTGATTAATTTCAGTGCAATCTTCTGCAATAATAAGCACAGATTTTGTTTTATCAATTAATGTTAACGCTATTTTAGTGTCTCCGTCAACATAATATGCAACTCCACCCTCTTTTACAATTCTTGTAGATTCATCAACACTTGTGTGTATAATTTTCGCATAGTATACTACACTTTTTGTTATATTTAAAGAACTTAAATTATATACTTCTGCTAAAGCATAGCAATCACCGAACGCCTGATTTCCGATGCTAGTTACTTTTGCTGGGATTGTAACACTAGTTAAACTACCACAACCATCAAATGCATACTGATTAATTTCTGTACAATCATTTGAAATTATTGCTGATGTGCTTGTTTTGTCCAACATTACTAATGCTATTTTAGTATCTCCATCAACAAAGTAAGCAATTCCATTTTCTTTCACTATTTGTGTTTGATCATCAGCATTTGTGTGAATTACTCTCGCGAAATAACCAATATAACCATTGGAAGTGTCTCCTTTTGTTATATTTAAAGAACTTAAATTATATATTTCTGCCAAAGCGTAACAATGATCAAATGCTTGATTCCCAATATTTATATTTGTAGCATTATTTAATAATTTAACTGAAGTTAAATTTCTACATTCCCAAAATGCACTATTGCCAATACTAACATCGCCATTTCCTAATACGACTTCCTGTAAGCCACACCCAGAAAATGCTCTTTCACCAATATTGTTCATAACACCTTTTATTGAACTTAAACTGCTACAGTTATAAAACGCATAACTACCTATACTAACTACTCCACTACCTAATGCAACTTCTTTTAAACTGCTGCACTCGTAAAATGTTTCTTCACCTATGCTAGTGACACTATCTGGAATAGTTATTGAAGTTAAACTGCTGCATCCGTAAAATGCCTGTGCGCCGATCTTGGTTACGCCATTTTGAATAGTTACCGATGTAAAATCTTTCCCCCTAAAAATACCAGATCCAATTTCTTTCACAGCATAACTTGTTGAAAATATGCTTGATTCGCATAGTATAGCATATTCAATTTCCATTTTTGGATAAGCTTTCATAAACTCTTCATTTGAAAGATTAAAAATATTATCTTCAAAAAATGTCATGAATTCTTCCATCGAATTGATTGTATCGCCACCATTAATTTTGCATGGA
>CALBYO010000058.1 GCA_937889705.1 uncultured Bacillota bacterium
AATAACTTAATTGGCGAAGATAAATATTACAGACTTGTAAACGATATTATTTATGAAACAGGAACTATTTCAAGTAAATTATATAAATATTATTTCTTAGGAAATTTGGAAGGCAATAGTTTCACAATCGGCAATTATGTTATTGACTCTTCAGAAAACATGGAATTTGCAGGCTTCTTTGCAGGAATTGGAAGCAGATTTAAACAAATGGGTTCAATCAAGAATGTCAACTTTGCACCAAGATATATCAACTTGCCAAACACAAACTCAGTTGGCGCGATTGCCGGAGTAATCTTTGGTGCAAACATCATAAATGTCAACATTGATGGCTTTACTTATGATAATGAAGGAATCGTCATACTTGGTAAAAACGCAGTTGGCGGCGTTGCTGGTATTGCACTTGGAAATTATTTGTTGAACAATATTAAATCAAATATTTCAGTCAATGCCACATATAGAGCAAAATTAAGCGCACACGATGTTCAAATCTTTGACGAATTTAACCTTAATTCAATTTCACATGCTGGATTAATTGTTGGTGCAATCGGTGGCTACGGAAAAGTAAATTACATTCAAGCAAGCGGCGATAATGTTGCAATAGGTGAATGTGTTGGTATGCTTTTCGGAAGCATTGGAAAGAATGTTGAAGCGACAGATCTTACAGTTAAACAAAGTTCAAAACAATCAATCAAAGCAGATATCTATGCAGGCGTAATTGCAGGCGTAAGTGCTGGTAAATTAAGCAATATTTTGGTTGATAAAAATGAAATTAGCAAAAACTCATTCTTCGCAGATACAATTTATATTCCAATAGCGATAGGAAATGTCGTTGGTTATGTTGTTGGCGGAAGCATTGAAAATGCGATAGTTAACACAACAACTTATGTTCCAAGTGGTGTAACATTTGTTGGTGGCGCGGTCGGAATTATGCAAGACGGCTCGCTTAAAAATATCGTTATAAACGGAAATATTTCAGCAGGCGAAGTTGTTGGTGGCGTTGTTGGTTACATCGGAATTGTTGAAGCAAAAGGATATACTGGCAACATAAAACGCGTTGAACTCTCAAAAGACAGCAAAATTTCAATCACAGATTGTTATCTTGTTGGAAATATCGTTTCGACAACATCAACTAATGAAGTTCGAGTTGGAACTGTTGCAGGTTTAATTAATGGGGTAAGTGTAAACGATGTAAGCATTTCGGACATCAATGTAAAATCGAATGCAAAAGTTACAATCACATTTAACGATGACTTAGTTTTAACTAAAAACATCATCTCAATTAGCAATTACTCATATAATACAACCAGTGTTTCAATTAGATATGGTATTGTGACAATTAAAAACGGAACAAACGAAGGTCAAATATTCTATTCACATGATGATGTAAATAAGAATAATCGTTTGTATATCGAAAAACCATACATATTCCAAATAAATTCAGAAAATGGAAATATCAAAGTAAATGATATAACCTATGCTAAATGGGATAAAATAGGACAAGAAAAGAATGCGTAACCGCATTCTTTTTTTTATTTTTTGAAATGTGCTTCTATTCGACTTATTATGAAATACATTCCGCCAGCGAGCAAGCAAAGTATGACGGTGCTTGTCATAACAAGGTCGAGTTTGAAAACCGTGCCGCCATAAACTATCAAATATCCAAGACCCGCTTTGGAAACCAGATATTCGCCCATGATTGTGCCAATCCAACTCATTCCAACATTTATTTTTAAAACCGAAATGAAGTCTGGCATTGAATTTGGAACGATGAGTTTGAAAAATATTTGATATTTTTTGGCGTTCATTGACCGCATAAGCAAGATTTTATCTTTGTCGCAAGATAGGAACGAACCGAGCAAACTCAAAGTTGTGATAATTACGCAAATCAAGATACACATTACAATAATTGCTTTTGTGCCAGCGCCAACCCAAATGATGATTAGTGGGCCAAGCGCGATTTTAGGCAAACTATTTAAAACAACAATATATGGCTCTAAAACTTTTTTAAGTTTGTCGCTCCACCAAAGCAGAACGGCGAGCAAATATCCTATTGCAGTTGCTAAAATGAAGCCAATTACAGTTTCGTATAGCGTTATGCCTATGTGCATGAAAAGTTCGCCAGAAACATAAAGTTTTCGCACAGTTTCAATCATGCGCGATGGAGAACTCACGAAGAAAGGATCTAAAATTCCCCACATTGTAAACAATTCCCAAATCACGAAAATTGCCACCAAAATCAAAACTTGAATTAAGCGAATAATCCATTTTTCGCTTTCAATTTTTTTGAGATATTTTTTATGTTCTTGTGTATAACTTTGATATTTTAACTTTTTTTCTTTAAATTTGCGTTTTAAGTTGAAAAATTCTAAAAATTTCTTCATATGCACTCCTTTTTAACTCTCATCATAGATGACGAGTTCTTTCCAAATTTCATCGAAATAGTCGTGCGCCTTTTTGCTTTCTCGCCTTTTAAGTGGCGTGCCAAATTCTTTTAAGTCAACGTCAACAATCTTTTTGACGGTGCCAGGTCTGGTGGATAAGATAATCACTCTGTCTGCCAAACTAACGGCCTCAGAAATGTCGTGGGTGACAAGTATCGCCGTTTTTTCTTCGTTGCTAATAATTTCAGAAACATTGTCGCAAACATTAAGCCTTGTTTGGAAATCAAGGGCGGAGAATGGTTCGTCTAAGAGTAAAATTTTTGGGTCAAGTGCAAGCGTTCTTATAAGTGCAACACGCTGACGCATACCGCCAGAAAGTTCGGTAGGTTTGCTATTTCTAAAATTTCCAAGACCATATTTGTCAATAAGATTTGAAACTCGTGTTAAAAGTTCGGTATCTTTTTTGCGTTTTTGAATTTCAATCCCAATCGTCACATTTTTCCAAATTGTCCGCCAGTCAAAAAGTTGGTCGCGTTGGAACATATAGCCAATGTCAACTTCGCTTGTTTTTTTCTTTTCGTTGACATCATGACCATCTAAGTAAATGTGACCAGAACTTGGCTTTAAGATGCCGGCAATAAGAGATAAAATCGTTGTTTTGCCGCAACCCGAAGGTCCAACAATCGCAACAAATTCCTTTTCATAAACTGAGAAATTGACATCTTTCAAAGCGAGTGTTTCGCCATCTTTTGTGTGATAAATCAAACTCACATTGTCAAATTTAAGCACTTCTTTTTTATCGTTTGTATTCTTTTTGATTTCTTTTTCTTCCTTTTCCATAAATTTTTTCCTAAATTATTTCAACCATTTTGTCATTTGTAAGGGTTTCCCTATATCATTTTATAGATAGTGAGTTAAAAATGTGAAAGTCTAAATGTGACAAAAAAGTGGCAATAAACATAAAATGAATTACAACGGAGGAAGTATGAAAATCATTTGTATTAAGTTGCCAAAGTTTTTATCTTTTTTGTTAAAACCATTCGTTAAAAAAGATTAAAAAATTTATAGTTGTCAAAAATTTTACATATGAAAATTTTAATTGTGGGCATTGCTGTTTTCGTTTGCCTTGTTCTAACCATTTTAAAAATTATAAATGTATGTAAGAATAAAAAATCTAAAATTGTTGCAACGGCAAAAGTTAAAAGCCGTAAATTTTTGTTTTTAAAAGGTGAGCAAAGCAAAATAATTTCAGACATTAAATTAAAAATTGAAAACAACGCACCAAAAGTATTTGACGCTCAAATTGATTATAAAAAATTGAAAAGCTCTGGGTTGTTTGAAGAAAAGCCAATTTATAAAATTTTTGTAAGTGATTTGTGTTTGAAAAATAAAAAAATGATTTTCACTTTAAACTCGATTTGTAAAAAGATTTGTTTCACTCCTATTGCGCTTTGCAATAGCGATGAAATATTAAACGAAATTTCAAATGAATATAAAAATGTTAAATGCTTAAATGTCAACTATTTAAACCCGCAAATTATATTTGAATTAAATAAAATTGACATAAATTATAAACCAAAAGTTGAAGACGCCGATGAAGGTATTTTTGTAAATGGTGAAAGAGCAGATAACTATCGCTATAAAGATTTACGGCTTGAAAGCAAACGCGTTTTAAAATCTTGTGATGTTCAGTGCTATAAGATTTTAGATTTTGACAATTCAAAAACAATTTTTCAAAAGCCAGAATTTAAAGTTTTAGAAATAATCAAAATTCAAAATAGTACAGATAAAACTCAAACTTATAGCGTTGAGATAAATTTAAAACTTGACAGTGAGTTTGTGAATGTTGAAAAAATTGACAATAAATTGATTATTAAAAAATTAGATAATAATGCTCAGATTTTTTATTTTTCAAATAATAATTTTAATTATTTCATTAAAAAACATGAAAAAAATGTGTTTTTGAGTGTCAATTTTGCAAATTTTAAAATTAATAGCAATTCATATTCAATTATGAACATATCTACATTTGATACGAAAATAAAAAGTATAAAATTAATGTTGCTTGAAAATTATTGCAAAATGAAAAAATTGTTTGCGTTAGATTTTGTTTGCCCGAGCAAGAAAATAAGCAAACTTTTAAACGAAAATTTGAAAGATATTTATGTTAAACATTATTTGAATTTTGAAAAAAACAAGAGTTATAAGTTTGATAACATAATAAAAATTGAGCAAATTGAAAAATTGTCTGCGGTTAAATTTCATTCATTTGAATTTGCCACATTTTTGTTTAACTCGTTTTTAGGAATTAAACAAATTGGTTCTTGCTTTAAAATTTCTCCAAAGTCAGATATAAACTTTTTTAGTTTTGAAATTGAATTGAGTGGCAAAAAATATCAAATAGAATATAAACAAAATAAACAAAAATATATTTCTTATGGTGGACTTGAATTTGTTAATTTGGACAATGTTAATTTAAAATTTGTGAGCGAAAATAGCATAACATTTTGCGGATAACATTGAATGTGATATAATAAAATTATGGAAGAATTCAACGCAAAACGAATTCCACTTGCAGAAAGAATGAGGCCAACAACTTTTGAAGACTTTGTCGGTCAAGAACATATTGCAAGAAAGGGAAGTTTATTTAGACGAGCAATCGAAGCGGGAACTCTTGGTAGTGCCATATTTTTTGGACCACCAGGAACTGGAAAGACAACGCTTGCAAATATAATATCAAATATGGATAACGGCATTTTCAAAAAACTAAACGCTGTTTCAAGCGGTGTTGCCGATGCTAAAAAAATTATTGAAGACGCAAGAAAAGATAAATCATTATTTTCAAGGCAAACTTATCTTTTATTAGACGAATGCCATAGATGGAGCAAGGCACAAAGCGACTGCATTTTAGCCGCAGTTGAAGATGGTACGATTGTCTTTATTGGAACAACAACAGAAAATCCATATCACAGCATGACGCCTGCCATTGTATCTCGTTCAAAAGTTTTTGAATTTAAACCTCTTGAAAAGGAAGATATTAAAAAAGCACTTTTAAGGGCGGTTGAAGATAAGCAAAAAGGCCTTGGCCAATTCAATATTAAAATATCTGACGAAGCGTTAAATCATTTGGCGTGGGCAGCTGGTGGAGATTTGCGTTCTGCCTATGCTTCTTTGGAACTTGCCGCTTTAACAACGAAACCAAACGAGAAAGGCGAAATAGTTATAGATTTGTCCGTTGCAGAAAATTGTGTCCAACAAAAAGCGTTTTCGCTTGATGAAACAAAATATTATGATTATCTAAGCGCTTTTTGTAAGTCAATTAGGGGGAGCGACCCAGACGCCGCATTGTTTTATAGTTCACGCATGATTGAAGCGGGTGTTGACCCACAAATTATCGCAAGAAGGTTAATCGCACACTGTTCGGAAGATATTGGAATGGCAGATAGCAATGCTTTGCTTCTTGCAACTTGCGCGCTTTATTCAATCAAAAATTTAGGTGTTCCCGAAGCGCTTTTGAATTTGTCGCACGCAATCGTTTATGCTTGCACTGCTGAAAAATCAAATTCTGTTTATCTTGCAATGGCAAAAGCGCAAGAAGCAGCAAAAAAATACCCAGATGCCGAAGCGCCTTATCATTTAAGAAATCATCCTTCAATAAATGACACTAAAAAAGCCAAATATAAATATCCGCACGATTATGGCGGTTGGGTTAAGCAACAATATTTGCCTGACGAATTAAAAAATGAAGTTTTTTACAATCCGTCACCAAATGGTAAAGAAAAAAATATAAAAGTAAAAAAATAAGTCAAAGAAATTCTTTGACTTATTTTTTAATAGTTGTCTAAAATGTTGTTCATTATTATAACATCGCTGGCGGTGACAATTCCGAGAGGAATTTCTTTCAAACTGCCAGTTTTTGTTATCAAAATCGCTATTAATTTACGATTTGAATAGAATAAATTTAAAACTTCTTCTATTGTGGCATTCAAGTTTACAACTTCATAATATTTTGCTGTTGTTTCTGGGTTAATAATTTCTTCAACGGTTGTGTTGTTGATATAATCGTCAACATTTTCTTTTCTTTCAATCGCTTTACCAATTTCGTCAACAATTCTTTGACCATTTGCAACGCCAATTAAGCCGCCATCTTTGTATATAGGAATATTACTAAATTCAGAGGTCGAGATGAGTTCAATAATATCAATCAATTTAATATCATTTTGCGCGCATAAAACATCTTTATGACAAATTACATCAAGTGCTTTTGGTGGAGT
>CALBYO010000059.1 GCA_937889705.1 uncultured Bacillota bacterium
CTTAAAATCGGGTTTTTCAGTGGCGACAGCTATTGCTGTTGCCATTGTTTTTGTGTGTGAAATTGAAATGTCTATTTTACTAAAATGTTGTTTGAAATGTGATAGTGTTTCGCCACTTAGATTAACAAATGGCTTGCCATTTTCGTTGTGATAAATCTCAATTTCTTTGTGATTTAATTTGTTTAAATTCAAGCATTTAAAAACTGCTTCTTTGACACAAAAAAAGCCGCAAATTCGCTCATTTTTGTCTGCAAATTTATTGATGTATTCTATTTCATTGTCTGTAAAAATTTTGTTCAAATTAACCAAATTTTTAGTTCTGTCAATTTCTAAAATGTCTATGCCAACTGCCATTATTCGTCCTCATTTAAACTTTCAAAGTTGTAAAACTTATTTTTAACGACTTTATTGATTTTATCAAATGAATAACCCTTTGAAAAAAGGTGATTCATAAGTTTTTTCGCTGTTTTGTTATCTTTTGGTTTGTTTTTCAAAAACTTGTCCGCAAGTGCGTTTATTATCTCGTCGTTTTCATCAAAATTTTCCATTAAATTATTGATAATTTCCCTTGAAACGCCTTTGGATTCAAGTTCAAAAGAAATCAATCTTTTGCCTTTTTTGTGCTGGTAATTAGCGATGTAAGCCTTGGCATAAAGTTCGTCATTTAAATAGTTGTATTCGTGTAATTTATCAACAACATACTTTACAGTTTTTGCTGCATAGCCCTTGCCGAAAAGGTAGTCTTTCACTTGTTTTTCGCTTTTTATTGCACTCAAATATTTCAATGCTTTGTCAAAAGCAACAAGTTTTTCGTTTTCAAACTGGGCGGTTTCAATATCTGCTTTCTCAACATTTTTACCTGTTTTTAAGCCGCTTTTAACTATTGTTTCGCTGTTTAGAAAGCAATAAAAAGAACCGTCTAAATAGACGGAGTACTTGTCTTTTCCGCTTTTAACTATGTTTGTAATTTCTGCCATAATTGTATTTTACAACAAAAAATTTTTTCTTCAAAACTTTTAAAGTGGAATGACTAAACAAAGCAGGAAAGTGATAAGTGTTGATAGTATTGCCTGGGTGAATTTTTGAAGGAAGAAAAAGCCTTTTGAAATCTTGAATTTTTCCAAAAAGTTAAGTCCTTGAAAGGCAACGGCAAGTCCGCCAAAACTGATTATAAAAGAACACAAAATCGTTTTAAGTTTGGCGCTGATTTGCAGTCCCGCAATGCTTTTGCAGCCGTTTGTAATCTCGAAAATTCCGTTTATTACGCCGCTGGAAACGCCTTTGTCTATGCCCAAAATTTCTAAAAATCGTGTGATTGGGTAAAACACATTTAATGACGACAAAATTTCAGTGATTATGAAAAATATGGTTATGTATCCGCCAATTAAAAGCACTGATATAATTGAGTTCTCCATGCACTCTGAAAGGCTTAAATCAACCTTTTGTTTGACTGTGTTTTGCTGTGGTAATTCAACATATTTAGGCGTAAATTTGCGGTAAATTAAACCATTTAAAATTGCAGATATGATATGTGAAATTAGAATAATATAGCCGATTTTAGCGCTAAAAAGCATGCCAACGCCAACAGTTCCAATAATAAACATTGGGCCAGAATTTGATGTGAATGAGCAAATTCTATGTGCCTCATCGCGAGTGATTAAGCCTTGCTCGTATAAATCAGCTGTGATTTTCGCGCCAAGTGGATACCCGGATAAAACGCTCATTAAAAACACATAAGCAGAGATTGCTGGGCAGTTATAAAGTCGCTTTGTAACTGGTGCAAGATGTTTTGAAATGTGTTCAACGTAGCCTGTTGATGTTAGAAGTTTGGTGAAGAAAATAAAGGGGAATAATGCAGGTAAAATGTTTTTGCAAAACACAAGTATTCCGCTTAAACAAACATTGATATATTTGCTTGGATTTATCACCAAGCAGCATATTATCAACGCCAGAAAAATTGCTAGAAGCAGGTTTTTTGTGTTAAGTTTAATTGACACAAGTTTTTTAATCATATATAATAAACTTATGTTTAAAATATATGTGATATGAGCAAAAATCACATTACAAGGGGTTATTTTGAATAGTTTAAAAAGCGTTTTAGCAAAGGCTAAAAATAAAGATAAAATCATTGTTTTTCCAGAAGCTGGATTTTCAGACCGCATCATAAAAGCGGCACAATTTTTGAATAAGAAAAAAATCGCTAAGGTTGTTCTTTTAGGCGATGAAAGCGCGCTTGTTTTGAGATATAAAAATTTGCAGGGTATGACAATTATCAACCCAAGAACATCTGACATTGGTGATGACCTTATTAAGGTTTTGTATCAAAAACGCAAAGCAAAAGGCATGACAATGCAGGAAGCGGAAAATTTGGTGGCAGACCCAATTTATTTCGGTGCTCTTCTCGTTGAAACAGGCTTCGCAGATTGCATGGTTGCTGGCGCTGAAACATCATCTAGTAAGGTAATAAAAACGGCTTTGCAAGTTGTTGGTGTTGAAAATAAAGGCAGTATTGCATCATCTTTTATGCTAATTCAAGGCAAGAATAAATACATGCCAAAAGGCGGTGAAATGCTTCTTGCTGATGTTGGTTTTAATATTAATCCAAACGCGGAAGAACTTGCAATTATTGCTTCTCAAACTGCTGAAAGCGCTAGAAATTTGTTTGAAATTAAGCCAAGAGTTGCCGTGCTTTCATACTCAACAAATGGCTCAGCAAATGGCGAAAGTGCCGAAAAATCAAGGGCAGCAGCAGAAATTTTGAAAGCTGAAAATCATAATTTTGTGGTTGATGGCGAAATGCAGTTGGACAGTGCCTTAGTTCCAGAAGTTTGCGGCTTGAAATATCCAAATTCTCAAATTCAAGGCGATGCAAATGTGCTTGTATTCCCAGACTTGCAAAGTGGAAATATTGCCTATAAAGCGATTGAAAGGTTCGGCTCGTTAAAAGCTGTTGGACCAATCATTCAAGGGCTTAAAAAGCCTATAAACGACTTATCCCGCGGTGCAAGCGTTGAAGATATTATCTTCACAAGCGCCATAACAATCTTAATGGCATAATGTTAAATTTTAAGTGCGAGCATTTTTAATAAAATGCTTGCATTTTTTATAATAATATAGTATATTATACTACGCGAGAGACTTCGCGAGGTTTTTTGATGACAGTAGACACTAAAAATTATTATGGTAGAATAACGATTTCAGACAACTCGATTGCGGTTGTCGCAGGTTATGCTGCCTTAGATTGCTATGGTGTTGTAGACTTAGTTCCAAATTCCTTAAAAGATAATCTCTCAGAACTTTTTAAAAAACAGCCTTATTCAAAGGGCGTAAAAATAACCAGCGTTGATAGTAGAATTTTCATTGATTTATACTGTATTTTTAAATACGGTGTTTCTGTCAGTGCTGTTGCCGAAAGTTTGAAAAGTGCTGTTAAGTATAGTGTAGAAAATTTCACGGGAATGATTGTCGACACGGTTAATGTCCATGTCGTAGGCGTTCGCGTTTAATGGGTGAGAATTAAAATGCAAAATAAGATTAACGGCGCAATGCTGAGAAAAATGGTTGTTGCTGGCGCTAGTATGCTAGAACAAAACAAAAAAATGATAGACGCTTTAAATGTTTTTCCTGTTCCGGACGGTGACACAGGCACAAACATGTTTTTAACTATAAAATCTGCAACAACAGAAGTAAATAATTGTATCAATAACAGTATAGATTCACTTTGTGAAGCCTATGCAAAAGGTGCACTTCGTGGTGCGAGAGGTAACTCAGGTGTTATCACTTCACAAATCCTTAAAGGTTTAACTTCTGTGCTTGGTAAATGTGAAGAAAATATCACAACAAAACAATTCGCAAAAGCGATTGAAGAAGGCGCAAAAGTGGCTTATAAAGCCGTAACAAAGCCAAAAGAAGGCACAATTTTGACTGTTATCAGAACAATGTCAGAAGCAGCATTGGACGCTTGCAAAAAGCATGCCGATTTTGAAGAATTTTTTGAAATTGTCCTTGATAAAGGCGAAGAAATCTTGCAACAAACACCAGAAATGCTTCCTGTTCTTAAAAAAGCGGGCGTTGTTGATGCTGGTGGCCGCGGAATTATCGTGCTTTTCACTGGTTTTTATAAAGCAATTTGCGGTGACGAAAGTTTGGTTATAAATTTTGACGACCCAAAACCTGTTCAAACTTTGGACGATGTTATCGCAGATATTAGCAATCTTGGCGAAATTCAATTCGGTTATTGCACAGAATTCATGATTATTCACATGAATAAGAAGACAACCGAGGCTGATATTGATAAATTGCGTGAAAAATTGATGGCTATTGGTGATTCAGTGCTTTGTATCGGCGATTTGTCGCTTGTTAAAGTCCATGTCCACACAAATGAACCTAATAGAGCACTCGGATATGCTCTTGAACTCGGCGAAATTTGGAATATCAAGATTGAAAACATGCTTGAACAAAATCGTGAACTCAAAAAGAACCTTGGAAAGCAAGAAGAACTTAAACCAATGGGTATGGTTGCTGTTGCTCCTGGTGACGGAATTGCTAATTTGTTCACAGATTTAACAATAGATAACATTATTCGTGGTGGCCAAACCATGAATCCAAGCGCCGCAGACATCTCAAACGCTGTAAATAAGGTGCTTGCAGAAGAAATCTTTGTTTTCCCAAACAATAAAAACATCATTTTGGCAGCAGAACAAGCAAAAGACCTTTGCGATAGAAAATTGCATGTTATTCCAACAAAGAATATACCAGAAGGTATTGCAGCCGCTCTTGCTTATAACGCAGATGCAAGCGTGGAAGAAAATATTGAAAGCATGACAGCAGCAATAGAAAGCGTTAAAGCGGGTTCAGTAACTTATGCAGTTAGAGCAACCCATGTTGACGGTTTTGACCTATCAGTTGGCGAAATAATTGGCCTTGACGATAAAGCAATCTTGGCAAAAGGTAATAATGTAAATGGCACAACAAAAGAATTAATCAAGAAGATGATTAATGACGATATTGTAAACATCACATTGTTCTAT
>CALBYO010000060.1 GCA_937889705.1 uncultured Bacillota bacterium
GCCTAAACTGCGTCTTTTAACATCAAAATATTTATGAAATACAAACAAATTGTCGTGCATTGATGAAATCAATGTGTCATAGACTTTACGGCTTGCTTCTTCGGCATAAATAGATAAATCAAGGGTTGATTTAAACTTCCTTAGCCTTGTATAAAATACATTTTTCTTAACATTATGAATATAATTTGATGACAAAAAGTTGTTAAACTTGCCATACGCGCCATTGAGCGCTTTTATAGTGTTTTTTCTCAATGTTCTATCGTCAGATTGCATAAGTTCAACATAATTTGAATGGGTTAAAGTGTGTTTTTTGCCATGGCTATCTTTTGGAGATTCAAATTTTAAATCGCCATCGTCAAAAACATCAAAATTTTCAGAAAAACCGCCTGCCATTTCCCCTGACATTGATATGATTTTTTCTTCTTTCTCAGACAGAATGAGTTTTCTATCTTTAATCATACCTTTGAAATAATTCTTATATGGAGTTGTTTCGGCAAGCCTTTTTAAGTCTGATGTTTTATATTTTTTTATTTCAATATCAATAAAAGTTGTTTCAACAGAAAACTTTGACGCAAGCGTGTCAACAAGCGTCAATCTTTCACGATAAAACGAATTTGTAGCGTCTTCGCGCGTTTTTAAAGAAGCGTATACATACAAAATTTCAAGTCTTAATGAGATGTCTTCTTCTAGTTTTAAACATTCAAGCATGGTCTTCTCATCAGACAATTTACCCTTGTATTTTTCAAAGTCGTTAACATGGGTTTTTAAGTCTTCATATTCACGATAAAAGGCGTCATCGTCTTTGAAATAACCAGTTAAATCCCATTTAAACTTTTCTTCAATTTCACTTCTTTTTTTCATATATCTGCCTTTTAAACTAATCTTTCAATATTAAATTCTTTCCATGGCTCGCTTTCAAGGTCTGGATAGCACTTGAAAGTCATTACATTTTTTGTTGTTGGATGCTCAAAAGTCAATTTATAAGCCCAAAGCGCCAAATTCTCAGTTTTAGCGTTTGTATTAGGACTTTTTGAGCCATATTTAATATCGCCGAAAACAGGAGTTCTTAAACTTGCCATTTGCACTCTGATTTGATGGCTTCTGCCCGTTAATAATTCTATTTCAGCCAAACTTAAATTATTCTCTACTTCAACGATATTATAAATGAGTTCTGCTCGTTTTGCGCCTTCTTCACCCATAGGCACAATTTTGACAATATTAGTTTTTTCGTCTTTTTTGAGATAGTTGATTTGTTTTTTTCTTCTGTCTGTTGGACAACCTTCAAGAACAGTCAAGTATTTCTTAGAAAATCTGCCGTCTTTCATTTGTTCAGCAAGCCTTGCCGCTGCTTTTGAAGTCTTCGCAAACACCATAAGTCCGCCAGTTGGTCTGTCTAGTCTATGAACCAAGCCGACATAAACATTGCCAGGCTTGTTATACTTAACTTTGATATATTCTTTTACCATGTTAAGCATATCTTTATCGCCGCTTTCGTCTTCTTGTGATGGAATATTGTGTGGTTTTATAACAACAATAACATGATTATCTTCATAGACAACACTCAATTCTTTTTCTTCTTGCATAGTATTCTAATCTCCTTAAATTTCAA
>CALBYO010000061.1 GCA_937889705.1 uncultured Bacillota bacterium
CAAACAAAAAAAACTAGCGACATTAGACGAGAAAATCCTGATGCTGCAATAACAAGTTATCTTGCCAGCCTACAAACTAAGTACTATGCAAATGCAACATATTCGGGCTTAACAAAGACTGACGCAGACTCGCTTGTGACATACATTTTAAACAATGTTATTGGCGAGGAAATTGTTAAAAACGATTATATTCAGTTCGGTCCAAATTCGAGTTATTATAACAACGATACCAAAAATGTAA
Source organism: uncultured Bacillota bacterium (assembly GCA_937889705.1). Taxonomy (GTDB): domain Bacteria; phylum Bacillota; class Clostridia; order Christensenellales; family UBA1242; genus UMGS687. The sequence goes on from CALBYO010000061.1 coordinate 242, forward strand.
ACTATGTTGAAAATGGCAAAAATTTTTACAACTATCGTTATTATGTGGGAAGAGTCGCGGCGATGGTATATAAATTTGTGTATGACGGCTCTGACGAGTTTGTTTACACTTACAATCAAAACGGCATAAATATTACTTATGACTTTGTGGAAGCATATAAAGCTAAGAATGATGGGAAACATCCAAAAGAAGATATAGGGAAATTAGATGAAACAGGCAACGAAACAAATTTCCAATTCAGACCAAAAACGGCGTCATTCTTGCGTGATTATGATACAGATATGTTTTTCTCAAATTCTGACGCGTTTGACATATTTGGTGACGGCAATTCAGAGGCGTACAGTTTTGACAACAGTCCGATGTCGGAATATCAAAGTGTGGTTATGATGCCATCGAAAGATATAACATTGTCTAGCATTTTGATGCAGATATTTTCGCCAAATCCTGACCTTGCGATTAGGGTATATATAAGGTATTACGCTTATGACAAGGCGACAGGTGTTGGTAAGTTATTCACTTGGGAGCAAGATAAGATAGATTTTTATCAAACAACGCCTTATGACGCTGCCTATACTGAGCGAGATTGCGAATATCACAAGTATGTGCCAGGCAAGGGGTATTTGTATAAGACAACGGAAAAGGACAACAGTGGCAACCTAATTGAGGGGTATTACACAGATTTTGAGGTTGGTGTGAGCGTGGAAGATGTTCCAGAGCAGTTTGTTGAACTTTATGACCGTGATGACCCGAACGCGTGGCAATTAGATTCTGTTAAACTTGACAAATTCAAGAACACGGAGTCTGACCCTATGCTTAAAGCGGCAGGGGAGGAAGTTAACGGCATAGTGGAAGCGAAATTGCAATCTGCTTACGCATACAAGGTGATACCATCTAAAAATGGTTTTGGTGGTGTTACGGTTTTAGACGAAAGGAAGGTTGATTTTTCCTTTTACGAGATGGTGTTTGACATAGAAAAAGACATTACGCACGCTAGTCAAAATTATGATTACAAACTATGCGTTGTAACGCCGTTTTAGATTAAAAAAAATCACAACAAAAGTTGTGATTTTTTTATTACATGTGTTTACGCGCTCTTTTTCTTGCGGCTTCTTGTTTTTTCTTTTTCTTAACAGAAGGTTTGAGATATGCTTCTTTTTTTCTAAGGTCGCCGATAATGCCGTCTCTTTGACATTTTCTTTTAAAGCGTTTTAAAGCGCTTTCCAAGCTTTCGTTTTCACCAACTTTAACCATTGACATTGCAAAATCACCGCCTTTTAAGGTATAAATTCTTGGATATGATAAACAAACTTTATTTATTTGTCAAGGGTTTTGACAAAATTTTAAAAAAAAGTATTTACTTTTAGTTTATATATATGGTATAATACAGGCGAAAGGAGAAAGGTATGTGGGCTGAATTATCTCAAATATTCACAAGCATGGAATGGTATGTAATTTTGATGCTTTGCGTTGGCGTTTTGTTTGTGTTTATTGAGTTCTTCCTTCCTGGCTTTGGCTTTTTTGGCATTTCGGGCTTAGCGTGCATTGCTGCGGGTATTGTCACTCATGCGGTGCTGTCAAAATCAATCATTCAAGTTGTCGGCTTGGTTTTGATTTTCTCGCTCGTGCTGATAATTTTGTTCTTGCTGTTCATTCGTTCGGCGAGGTTCGGGATTTTGGGTAAAACGCCATTTGTTCAGAAAAAGACGGCTGTCCCAACAGATTATGCAAATCAAAGCGAGTTTGCTGACCTTGTTGGCGAAATTGGGGTAGCGGTCACACCGCTCAGACCTTCTGGCAAGTTTATGATTGACGAAAAGGTGTATGAAGGTATATGTGAAACGGCCGAAATGATTGAGACAGGTGAGTATGTCAAGGTTGTTAAGGTTGAAGGTATAAAAATTATTGTAGAAAAAACGGAGGTATAGTTATGAATTTAACACAACTTGGATTATCAGGTGGATTGATTGCATTATTCGTTGTTCTCGGCGTATTTGTGGTCGCTTTTATCGTATTGATGTGCTTAGTTCCACTTAAAACATGGTTTATTGCGCTCATTTCTGGCGCGCACGTATCAATGACAAGGTTGATTGGTATGAGAATGCGTAGAATTAAGGTTGGACCTATCATTGACGCGTATATTCAAGCAAGAAAAGCGGGTATTGCGATTGATATTGTTGACCTTGAAACACACTACATGGCAGGTGGTGACATTGAGAAGATTATTGTTGCCTTGATTTCAGCACACAGTGCTAAAATTCCGCTATCAGTTGACCAAGCAAAAGCGATCGACCTTGCTGGTCGTGATGTTGCGAAAGCGGTTAAGATGTGCGTTACACCTATGGTTATTGAAACAGGCTGGATTTCAGCGATTGCGAAAGATGGTATTGAGCTTAGGGTTAAAGCGAAAATCACAGTTCGTTCAAACATTGCAAGGTTGGTTTCTGGTGCTGGTGAAGAAACAATTTTGGCTCGTGTTGGCGAGGGTATTGTTACAACAGTTGGTTCAGCGGAAACACACACAGAAGTTTTGGAAAACCCAGACATTATTTCAAAAACAGTGCTTAACAAAGGTCTAGACGTTGCAACTGCTTATGAAATTTTATCAATCGAAATGGCAGATATTGATGTTGGTCAAAACATCGGTGCTAAACTTAACATAGACCGTGCGGAAGCGGATAAATCTATTGCACAAGCAAAAGCGGAAGAGCGTCGTGCTATGGCTTATGCTATGGAACAAGAAATGCGCGCAAAAACGCAAGAAATGAAGGCTATGGTTTTGGCTGCGGAAGCAGAAGTTCCAAAAGCAATGGCAAATGCAATTAAGAACGGCCAAATGGGAGTTATGGATTATTACAAACTCCAAAACTTAAATTCTGATACAGCAATGAGAAATTCAATAGCAGGAATTGACAATAAAAAGAAGAATGGCTAATAAAGTTTTAAATTTGGCGGAAGATATATTCTTTCGCCATAAATTTTTAAGGAGGCAAAAATGTGGTGGATAGCGTTTATAGTTTTAGCAGCAGTTATAGGAATTGTGTATTTATTTTTGCCTTTAATTAAAAAGGGCATGGCAAATGCTAAAACTAAAAAAACAAAAGATAAAACTGAGAAAAAGGCTATAAAAGAAAGCATAAGGAAAGATAAGAAAAATCAAAAAGAACAAAAGAAATTAGAAAAGCAACAAGCAAAGCAAGAAACTGAAGTCAAACCTGAAAAACCTGTCAAAGAAGACCCAGACTTGAAAATAAACAATAATAATTTGGATATTGACGGCTTTTTCAACACAGATTTCAACGCCGCAAAAGAAAAAGATTCCAATAAAGACGACATTTTAAATAAAGAATATGACGATATTTTTGACAGTTTGTTTTCAAATGATAGACCTTCGTCTAAGTCTTACGAGAATGATAACGATGGAACATATGATCCCGTAAAAGAAAGCGAAATTAGAGATTATTTAAACGACGAAAGTGGCTTAAAAAATGATAAAGACATTGGTAAAATGATTGCCGATTTGCCACCTGAAATAAAAGCGTTGTTATTATCGGACGCATTGGATAAAAAAGACTATTAATACAAAGGAAAAATATGTTTAAAATAACAAAAAATTGGTATGAATTGTTAAAGCCAGAACTTACATCGCAGCAATTTAAAAAATTGCAAGATTTTTTAACAGAGGAATACAACACAAGAAAAATCTATCCAACGCCAGAAAATGTTTTTAACGCATTGAATTTGGTTAAATATAACGATGTTAAAGTTGTGATTATTGGGCAAGACCCATATCATCAACCAGGACAAGCGCATGGGCTATCATTTTCAGTTCAAAACGGCATAAAATTGCCGCCTTCACTTGTTAATATCTATAAGGAAATTGAAGACGAAACGGGCAAAAAATCTTGCACAAATGGCGATTTGACTGCTTGGGCTAAGCAAG
>CALBYO010000062.1 GCA_937889705.1 uncultured Bacillota bacterium
AAGAAAGAACTGCTCTTCTTCGCAATCAAGTTTCATATCTTCTTTGGAATGAAAAGGTAGAAACAACACTTGCCAAAGCAAAATCAGTTCGTAGCCTTGCTGAAAAATACATTACTCTTGCAGTTAACACATACGAAGATACAGTTAAAACCGTAAAAACTGTAACAAACGAAAAGGGTGTTAAAGTTCAACAAGAAGTTGTTAACGATGGTCCAAAAAAATTAAATGCTAGAAGAAAAATGATGGCTTATCTTTATGACCTTCAAGAAGTTAGAGGCGATAAAGAAAATAAAGCAGCATTTAGAGCAAAAACAAAAGATATTAATCATCCACTTATTGAAAAAATGTTTAATGTTTATGCTCCAAGATATGCAGCACGTGCTAAGGAACTTGGTCAAGGTGGCGGATACACTCGTATCACAAAACTTGGCGAAAGACGCGGCGACAATGCTGAAATGGCAATTATCGAATTAATTTAATTTTAAAAAAACTGCTAAAAATAGCAGTTTTTTTATTGTTTTTAAGCGTTTTTGTATTGAATATAGCAAAAATTTTGATATAATGGAAACATGAAAGAAGTTATACTATATACAGATGGTGCATGCAGTGTTAATCCTGGCGTTGGTGGCTGGGCTTATGTTTTAGAATTTAATGGTAAGCAAAAAAAGATGGCGGGAGCGGAAAAAGAAACAACAAACAACCGCATGGAACTTATGGCAGTTATTGAAGGGCTTAAAGCGTTGAAAGAGCCATGCAAAGTTCAACTTTATAGTGATAGTGCGTATGTGATTAATGCTTTTAAAAATGATTGGGTTACATCATGGCAATTAAATAATTGGAAAAATTCGCAAAAAAATCCTGTTTTAAATCGTGATTTATGGGAGATTTTAATTGACCTTGTTTCAAAGCATCAGGTTGTATTTAATAAAGTAAAGGGGCATGCGGACAACGAACTTAATAATTTATGCGATAAAATGGCTGTTGAGCAGGTCCAACTTTTAAAATCGCAAATTTCTGAGAACTAAATAATATTTTATAACAAAGCGGCATTTGCCGCTTTTTTTTGTGGCAGTCTACATTGTATTTTAAAAATTCGGCGGTTTATAATTGCAGCGGAGTTAGAAGTGAAACGAGTTAGTAATGAAAAAATAAGTAAGGAATTAGACAAAGCCCTTTATAAAAAGGCGGTTGGTTATGAAACGGACGAAATTGTTGAAGAGTATGTATGTGACG
>CALBYO010000063.1 GCA_937889705.1 uncultured Bacillota bacterium
TAATATAAGTGCATCATAAAATCCGGCATCATAAACTTCTTGCCCATAAGCGCGTGCTGGAAATTCTTCTCTGGCTAATTTTGCTTTCGCTTTATAAGAAAATCCATTTGCCATAAGCACTTGATTAGCGGCGTTTTCAATTTTGTCAAAATTTTCTGTCAAACTTTGCTCTGCTTCTTCTTTGCTCTCACATTCCGCTAAAATCGGAAGCATAACACTAACAACAGCATCTTTCACTTGATACTTAACAGTTTGGTCAATGTTCGTGTTAGAATTTGCACGAATATGTATTCTCAAAATCTCATTGTTTTCATTTTTGTTTGATACAAGACCTAAAACAACAACACCAAAAACAGCCAATAAAAGCACACAAATTGTAATAAATTTTTTCATGTTGCAATTATTGACTGTTTGAAATTTTTTATACTATGTATTATAAAAGTTTTTTGATTTCTTCGTGAATAGTTTCAATAGACTTTAAGTTGTTGTTTTCATCAACGCACAAAATTGTTGTCCACTTATACTTTTTCGCAACTTCTTTGCCAGCGTTGTAAGCATGAATTAAATGTTGTTCATCTTGTTCATGAATATCTTTCTTTGTTCCTGCTTTTAACTCTTGTCTTTCATTTGCTAGTTTTTTGCTTATTTCAGTTGGAACATCTAAAAAGAAAATCTTATCAGGACGTGGTAAATTTAAAGTTCCAAACTCAAACTTATCAAGCCATTTTACAAACTTATTTCTTTCCTTTTTGTTCTCAATCTTGCCTGCCTGATGAAGCATATTAGATTCCACATATCTGTCAAATATTATAGTCGCTCCATTTTCATAGGCTTCTTTAAGTTTTTGCCATGTGCAAACTCTGTCAACAGCAAAAAGTGCAGATGTTGCATAAGCGTCTAAGCAGTTTGCATTTTCACCAAGTTCACCATTCAAATACATTTTAACTGGCGCAGAAGACGCGCTTTCGTAATTTGGAAAGCTTTGCAAAATCACATTTTCGCCTTGTTCTTTCAAATATTTATATAATAACTCTGTTTGAGTTTTTTTACCGCTACCGTCCGTGCCTTCAATAACAATAATTCTTCCAGCGCCTTCCGGTTTCTTTTTGCTTGCACTATCAATGGAGTGTCTGTAAACTACAAAAGTATAGAATAAATATTCTGTAACAAGATTGATAACCATAGTGAGAGATAATATCAAATATTCATTCCAATTAACTTTTTCAAGACCAATACCCCAGAAAATTGAAGCAGGAGTGAATACTGCATAATATGCCAAAACTTCAAGCATCGCAATAGGTACATTTTTGACCGACCTAAAAGTGTATTTTCTATTAAATGTGAAATTCCAAACAACAGATAATACAAGCGCTATAAAATATGACACCCAATAATCTAAATGTAAAATTTCATTAAGTAAAGTAAAACTTCCAAATTGAATAATTCCTGCGCTTGCTGCAAATAGCAAATATTTGATTGCTCTTAAAACTTCTTTTTTCTCTAATTTTTTCATAAAATTCGTCCAACAAAGATAATATCAAATTTGAAAGGAATAATCAAGAAAAAACAGCAAGCAAAAAAACAAATTAGTTGACACCAGCCGCATATTGTGATAATATAACACTCGCAAGCGGATATGGCGAAATTGGTAGACGCGCCAGACTTAGGATCTGGTGGGCGACCGTGGGGGTTCGAGTCCCTTTATCCGCACCACACCCATTGGGTGTTTTTTTTGCTTTTTTTTATGCTATTTGTTAAAACAAAAAGGACTCGAACTAAGCGTTAAGAAAAAGTTGCCAGCGGCAAGTTTTTTAGCGCTGGCGTGAAAGCGAGCATCAACCCGCAAAGCAATACTATCATAGCGGAGCGAGTCCCTTTATCCGCACCATTCCCTAAAATAGGCGCATGTAGCGCTTTTTTTATTTTCTTGAAAAATTGTATTTTTGTTAAAAAATTGCACTTTTGCGTAATTTTTTTGGGTATATTTTGGGTACGATTTTTACTCTTCTATATAATACAAATTATTATATAGTTTTAAAATTTCTTCTTTGTTCTCTTTTCGTTAACAAACTAAGTTAAGATTGTATTGTTGAATGTAATTAAAAAATTGCTATGATTTTCTTTCTTATATAACTACGAATTATAACTCTTATAATAGATATGTATTTGATTAATATAACTAATCGACATATACTTAACATCACAAAATGGGAGTTAATTAAATGTCAGAAAAAGTAGAATTATTTAATCAAAACAAATTAAGAATAGCCTTAACAAATGCTTGCAATTTATCTTGTTTTTATTGCCATAATGAAGGTCAAAAAATTGGTTGTAAAAGACAATTTTTAAGTTATGAATACATAAAACAAATGGTTGATTTTATTATTAAAAATAATGTTAAGGTTGATTATATCAATATCACTGGCGGCGAACCAACGCTTCATAAGGATTTAATTAAAATAATTGATGAATTAAAAAAACTTAATTGCAAAATAAGGTTAAACACAAATGCAACATTATTGACAAAAGAGAAAATAGACGAATTAAAAGCGCATGGCGTCTATTCTCTAAAAATTGGAATTGATTCCATTTTCGCAAAACAATCTAAACCAAATGTGCTGACAAATAAAGCAAGTTTAGATCAAATTCTTGAAAACATAAAATATGCAAGCAAGATTATGGGAGTTGTGTTAAACACCGTAGTAACAAAATTCAATTATAAAGATATAGACAAACTTATTCAGTTTACAAGAGATAGCAGAATTAATAGAATTAAAATAATTAAGTTAAACGATACTGATAGTAGAAACTTAAATCTAAGAGATGATATAGCAGACGACTTCAAAACAAATCAAGCAGAATCAAATTGGTATTATTATATTTTTACCAAATATGTAACCTTAGCAACAAAAACTATTAACAATCCACACAAAGGACGAACTGATTTATATTTTGATGACAACTTTGAAATTAGGTTTTGTGATGATATTTGCACTCACGGTGCTTGTGGAAATATGTATACCGAAATCAATGCAAATGGCGACATATTAATTTGTCAAAGAAGAAATATATCAGCGCCAGTTGACTTCACTAAAAGTTATAATGAAGTCGCAACAAAAATTAAAAGTGCAAATTCAATGATGTGTAACTCATTAACTAAAACATACAAACTAAGAGATGAAAAATATAATCATATATAAAACATCAATTCAATTATCTTTTTTAATTAAAATTATTTACTAAATTAAATTTGTGTGATATACTACCTTCGTTTTAGAGCGTCATAGCCATTTTGCAGAGATGGTCGAGCGGTTTAAGGCACACGCTTGGAAAGCGTGCGAACTGTAACAGGTTCCGGAGGTTCGAATCCTCTTCTCTGCGCCAAAAAGGAAATTGTCGGGCTTTTGCTCGATTTTTTTTACAAAAAAATACATCGCTCTTTCGCCCGCAATTTCCTTTTTACCGACCAAACGCGAAATTGGCTAAGCAATTTCGGTCGGTACTCTCGTGCGAAGTTGTTGCCACGAAGAAAAATTTTGTCGGAAATCTATTGTTATTAGGATTTGAACTAAGCGTAAAAAAAATTGCCAGTGGCAAGTTTTTTAGTGCCGGCATGAAAGCGTGCATCGACCCGCGAAGAACAACTTTCAAAGCGGAGCAAATCCCCCTCTCTGCTCCAAGAAAAAAAAGAGAGTACGTCAGCAGTCTCAAGATTGTATTTGTCGTGCTACCGCGAATATTAGCGACGATTTTTGAAATAAGTTGTAATACAGCATACGCAGAAAAAAAAGAGAGAATGCTAACGCACTCTCAAGATTATATGTGTCGTGCTACCGCGGATATGAGCAACGATTTTTGGCACAAGTTGCAATACAGCATACGCAGAAAAAAAAGAGAGAATGCTAACGCACTCTCTTTTTTTTCTTGCATTTTTTGTCGAATGCTTTTTTATATTTATTTCTGTTTGAAAATAAATAAAAACTTATGATATAATATTAATGTTTTATTGGAGGATCTATGAAAATTGAAAAAATAAAATCTGAAAATGATGATATAGAATTAGAACTCGCAATATTTGAGCCAAAAGATAACGCAAAAGGCATAATACAATTTTCTCATGGCATGGCTGAGCATAAAGAAAGATATTTCGACTTCATGAAATATTTATCAGACCATGGATACATTTGCGTTATACATGATCATCGTGGACATGGAAAAAGTGTTAAAGATAAAAACGATTTAGGATATTTTTACACCGAAAATATAAATTACATTGTTGATGATTTGCATCAGGTAACAGAATATATGAAAGAAAAATATCCAAATTTAAAAATCATGCTTTTTAGCCATAGCATGGGAACGCTTGTTGCGCGAAATTATTTAAAAAAGTATGATGAAGATATTTCAAAAATAGTGTTGTGTGGGCCACCAACTGAAAACAAATTAACAAGCTTTGCAATTTGTCTTGCGAAAACTTTAAAGCCTTTTTATGGGAAAAATAAAGCAAATAAATTTTTGAATAAAATGACTTTTGGTAATTACAATAAAAATCTAAAACTTGATAATGAATGGATTTGCTCGAATTTAGAAACTGTTGAAAATTATAACAATGACGAATATTGCGGTTTTGTTTTCACAACAAATGGTTTTATAAATTTATTCAAATTAATGAAAGGCGCTTTTGATAAAAAAGACTGGGAAATGCAAAATGCATCGCTACCAATTTTTGTGATTGCTGGAAAAGATGACCCCGTAATTCAAAATGAAAATAAGTTTAACAAATTAATTATTTTTTTAGAAAAATTAGGTTATAAAAATGTTAAATCAAAACTATATGATAATATGCGACACGAAATTTTGAATGAAAAAGACAAAAACTTAGTTTATCAAGATGTGTTAAATTTTTATGAAAATTAAATAAGGAGATAATTATGAAAAGCTTAGAAAGAGTTCAAAAAATATTTAAAGTTTTTAAAATACTTGCTCAAATAATTTTGGTTTGCAGCATAATCGGTTGCGTTCTATGCACTATTGCGATCCCACTTGTTGCCGTGTTCGGCGATCAAATTGAAACAATAAGTTATGTTAGAGAAACAATGGCTGGTTACGATAACAATATCACTCTTTGTTATGTGATTTGCGGCGCGATAGAATGCGCTGCTATGATCGCAATCTACACTTATGTGGTCCGCTTTTATAATTACGAATTAGATAAAGGCACTCCATTTGATGAAACTGTTGTTACTAAAATGCGTAAACTTGGCCTTTTAAGAATTATTGTTCCTGTCGCGACTTCGTTAGTAACTACAATTATTGCAGCATGTTTCAAACTTCAAGATTTCATTTCTTTTGGAAGTTCAGGACTTGTTATGGGTTTAGCGTTCTTTATAATTTCATATTTGCTTGCCTATGGCGTAGATGTGAAAAATATTGCAAAACAACAATTACAAAATCCTGAAAACGAATTGCCAAATATTGAAATTGAAAAAGCGGAAGATAACAACTCAGAGCCTAAAAATTCAGAAGATGATAACAAGTAAAACAAAAAGCACCTATGCAGGTGCTTTTATTAATTTTTATTATCCACAAATTGTATAATATTCAACAACAAATCATTATAAGTTAAAAATTCGTTTATATTAACAAATTCGTTTGGTTTGTGAGCAAGCGATAAATCGCCAACTCCAAATACGATTGCATCTCCGCCGACCGCTTGATAATACCCTGCTTCACAACCGCCTGTAAAAGAATTTTCTTTTAAAGAAAAAACTTTTAAAATCTCTTTTATGATTTTGCTCCTTTCATTTTCAAGAGGCAAAATTTCAAGTGCATTTGAAATTGCAATTTTCGCTCCAAAATTATTTTTTTCGAGTTTTTTTGCGTATTTTTGTATTTTTTTTAATATTTTTTCTTTATTTTTTATTTTATTTGAGCGCAAGTCAAAAAATATTTTACAATAATTTGGAATTATATTGACTTTCTCGCCGCCTTGAATAACATTTGGCGACAAAGTTGTATCTTTATATTTCTTACATAATTTTGAAATGTATAAAACCAATTTCGCAGCAATGACATTTGAATTTATGCCCAAACTCGGATTGCTGCTGTGGCAACTTTTGCCATAAACATCTACATGAAATTCATAACAAGATTTACTAAGCGTGCAAATTTCCATATTGGTTGGTTCTCCAACTATTGTAAATTTTGGTTTTATTTTTAACTCTTTCATTAAATCCGTCAACGCACTTACGCCTGTGAGCGCTGTTTCTTCGTCACTTGTAATTGCTATTATAATTGGTGAATTTAATTCCAATAATTCTTTTGCATTATTTAAAATACAAGCGAAAAAACTTTTCATATCTATTGCGCCAAGTCCAAAAATTTTATCGCCAATTTGCGTTGGCTGGTAAGGATTGGTTTTGTATTCCTTTTCGTCAGCAATCACTGTGTCAATGTGTCCAGACAGCACGATTGCATTGCGCGCATTTTCTAGTTCTGTGTTAAGTCCGATTAACATATTTTCGCAATCATTATTTTTATTTTTTACTTTTATTATTTCTTTCGCAATAGGCGAAAATTGTTTTTCTAAATAAGTTATTATTTCTTTATTTTGTTTTGTGTCAAAACTCTTTATAGATATTAAATCTTTAATAAATTTTAATTTTTCCATATATACTCCTAGCATAAAAATTACCCGTTGATATATTTCACCAAAACATACCAACGGGTAAGACTATATATAGAAACTTTTAATCCATTTATATGTTTTGTGACATGCCAAATTAGCGTTCACAAAACACATTTGCGAACACTTAATTATTTGTGATGCCACATATTAAATGAATTAAACATAACTTCCTCCTTATTAATTTTCATATTTATTATATTCCCCCAATTTGTGTTTGTCAACACTTTATTTTAAATCTCCCTTTCAAGCGTTATGCCTTCTTTGAATTTGCAAGGTGTTTTACAATCGTATCCGCTTGTGCAGCGTGCTCCATGGTTGTATTTTTCAAGCATAGCTTTGATTTCCAAATCATTCGTGTTTGTAATATATTTTTGCAAAGTATTTTTTGTTTGATTTGCAATTTCAAGTTGCGCACAGGTGCAAAGTCTTTCCTTAACTTTTAAAATAAAATTTTCTGGCGTTCCTCTTTCATAAATTTGCACAAGTTGTCCTTGTGGCGTCACATCTTCAACTTTTAACATATCTTCAATCCACATTTCTTGTAAGTCCTTGCTTTCTAAGATTTTCGGAATGTAATATGATTTTATATTTAACTCTTTCATTTCATAATTCAAACTTCTATGTCTTTGAGCCTGCGCTAACGACGCGAACGAACCTTGATAACTTGTTGAATAAACATCGCCGAAATATTCTTCTCTCTCTTTCGAAGCAATCAAACTAAACTGTCTACCTAACGCATATTGAACCAAATCGTCGTCAATCAAATTATTATTTTCAAGCAAACTGCAAAACTCGTCCGCAACAGGTTTTAAATTGTAAATAAGTTCTGAATTTGTTTTGTCAAGATTTTTAAGCCATGCGTAAATGTAATTTAATTGCCTGTAAGAAACTGTATATGCCAAACTTGTTGGAGTGTAAACAGACAAAAAATATCTCGCATTTTCTTGTGCCAATTTTTCAATACGCTTTTCTGAAAAATATGGTTGATTTCCGTATTTTTTTGCAATCAAATCTTTAATTATTTCTTGCCATTTCAAAAATAAATCTAACTGTATTCCACTACTCTGCATTTTGGTGTACCTAGCGCTTTTTTCGCTGGTTGTATACACCTTTTCATTATTCAAAAGCATTGCAAACATTTTGGGAACATCTTGTAAATATAGCGTCACATATTCATGGTCAAAAACACTGTGATGCCCATTTTGTTTTGTCATTTCAGCGCGACTTAATTTCTTTTCGATTGGTTGACTTAAAATGCTGTCAATATCTTTTGGCATATAACAAATGCCGGCAAGTTCTCCGCTAAATTTATTAAATGTATCTTTAAAATTTGTTAGGTTTGGCGAAGTTGCCGCCAAAATTTTCATTTCCATTTCTCTCTCCTTGCTTGCAATTATATAACAATGATGATATAATCACAATTACAAGAATTTTATTAAAGGAATAAGTTTTATTTATGGCAAATTTGAATTTATACAAGTTTTTCTGCTGTGTTGCAGAAGAAAAAAATATTTCAAAAGCAAGTGAAAAATTATTTGTATCGCAGCCTGCTGTTTCTTTTTCAATTAAAGAATTAGAAAGCGAACTTGGTCAAAAATTGTTTGTAAGAAAAAACAAAGGAGTTGAACTCACCGCTTTTGGCAAAATTCTATATGACGAAATCAGTCCAATAATTGATAAGTTCGACGAAGCAGAAAAATTGGCAACAAGATTTAGCAAGCTTGAAGAAGGAATAATTCGTATTGGCGCGAACTCGTCCAATGTTAACCAAATTTTATTAGAATATCTTTCTGAATTTGCAAAAAAATATCCAAAAATTCAAATTGTTATGCAGCGTGGCACAAAAGAAAGTTTGATTGAAAAACTTAGCAACAATAAACTTGACATGATTTTTGTTGACAACAACGACAAAGTGGACAACTTCACAAAAATCAAACAATTCAATGTTGTTTATCAATTAATCGGCAATGACGAATATAAAAAGAAATATCCAGCGGCTGACATTGACCTTGAAAATTTTCCTGTTGATGATTTAATGTTACCAAGCATAAACAACAATTCAAGAATTACAATCAATAACTTTTTTGAAAAGGCATGCATCACCATTTCACCAAAATATGAACTTGACAACTACATTTTGTTATACGAATTTGTTAAAAAAGGTTTCGGCATGGCTTTCGTAAACATCAAGTTTTACAGCGATGCGGTTAATTCCGGTGAAGTAAAAGTTATATTCCCAAAATTCTCAATCTGCGCAAGAGAAATTGTTTGCCTTGTTAATAAAAATGTTACTAACCCAGCAACAAATAAACTTATTGAAATAATTAATAATCATTAAAAAATGAGCATATCGCTCATTTTTTTACATTTCCATATCATTATAACATTTCATTATAAAACTTTCTGTTTTTTGTGGTTGTTTGGTATTGAAATAAATTCCAAACCCAGTTTCATATTTATCAATTTTGGCTTTGAGTTTGTCCATGTCTTTGTCTTTCATTAATGCACCGCTGTATGTGTAATATTCAAATTCGTAAGATTGGTCATAATGCTCGTAAGCAACCAAAACGCCAGTTGAACAAACACTTGCGTTTATGTCATAAATTGTGTTTTCCATTTCGTTTAATTCATCTCTTTTGATATTAACAATTTTTTCATTTTTATTGTTGATAAAAATTATGTTAATTTCAGCGTTTTTCTTTTCAGTTATCAACGCACCAGATGGATAAAACTTAACACTGCTCTCCTCCCCTAAATCATAATTTACTTTTGGGTCAATATACCTGATACAAACTTCTGAGTTTGTGTTAAACAAACAATTTTGACCGCTAAAATAAAAATGATTGTTTTGTGATTGTGATAAAAAATTCATATTTAATCTCCTTTTATTTTTTCATCACAATGATTATAAAATGAAAAAGATATAATGTAAATAACAAAGAATTTATATTTGATATAAATTTTACTTATTGCTTAAATCAAAATAAAACAGCGTTTTATTGCTGTTTTAAACTTTCGATTTGCTTTTTTAATTCTTCATTTTCGCGTTTTAAATTTTCATATTCTGTTTTTGTAATTGTAATCATTTCTACACTCGTAGTGGTTGAAACATCTTTTTTCCTTGCCGCAACAATTATTGAAGCAAGCAACAAGCCAAAGCAAATAATTGCCATAACAATTACAACTTCCAACATGCCGTTAATATCAAAAAGTGCAACTCCGCCAATTAGCACGCAAATTAAAACGCTGAACAATGACAAGCAAATGTACGTTGGAATTTGAAGCCCCAAAATTGATTTACCAAGTTTTGAATAAATGGAAATTATTACAATAAAGGTCACACTCAAAACTGACACAATGCCTGTTATTCTATTAAAAACGCTGTAATTATATAAAAGGTTTGAGCAAAATATAATCAAAGCAAACAGCACTGAAATTGCAAGCAGGCCAAGACCGATATATCCCAAAACTTTACGCTTTCTTATAATTGAAACTTCTGAAATGGAAATCGCTGTCGAAACACAAATCGTGCTAAATATAAGCAAAACTCTTAATGGAATACCTTCAAAAATTGGAAGTTTGAAAACTGCAAGAATTAACATCAAGCAAGCCGCCGCCAAGGCTGAAAGCGATATAATCATTAAAATCTTTTTTGTTTTATCCATTATCTCACCTCTTTATATAAATATATATACCATTTTTATTCATATAATCAAAATAATCTGCACTCTTTAACAACGGCAAAATTTGTCACATAAGATGTAAAAAGGAGGCAGAAAAATGAAAATTACAAATCAATCTACTTTAACGTCTAAAATTACTTTGCCAGACACAACTGAGCAAGAAGTAACAACATTAAGTAGCGAGTCAAACACAGAATATATGACTCAAAGTTTTTTAAAAGAAAAGTCAACAGCAAAAAATTTTGCAAGTCCTGGCGATGAAATTGAACAAACTATCACTTTAACTAATAACAGTGATTACGAAATAACAGATATTCAGATCCAAGACGATTTAAGTGCTGGCGCAAATTTTAAAACTGGAAGTTTAACAGTTGATGGAGAATCAAAACCAGATGAAGACCCACTTGCAGGATTTTCACTAGGCAAAAACTTATCAAAAAACGGCGGATCAAGTGTTATCAAATATACAATCAAAATTGACGACAACACACCTGAACAAAAAATTACAAACACCGCAGAAGTCACCTACACTGTCAACGAAAGAATTGACTTACAAGAAAGCACAAACACTGTTGAGATTAGTTTAAGCAATAACAAAATTGTTGTTACAAAAACATCAGATAAATCAGCAGTTATTTCGGGAGATAAATTAACTTATACCATCAGCATCAAAAATGAAGGCAACATGGAAAACAAAGAATTGAATTTGAAAGACCCTCTTCCATCTAGCGTTACATTCGTTGAAAACAGCGTTAAGGTTAATGATGTTGTAACACAAGATGCCAACCCAATAAATGGTTTTGCTCTTCCAGAATTACCAGTTGGTGGCGAAATTAAAGTGTCATTTGAGGTTACAGTAAATTAAAATGTCAAGGCTAATCAAAACCCAAGCATATATCTTTTCAAATATAAATCCCGAAATGCATTATTATAGTAATAAGCACTACTTGCAATTTTTAGAAAATGAAAATATTGAAGTCATGTTTAATACAACCAATAACTGCAATCCAAAACATTGCAAGTTAAATAACAATAAAAACATTTTACAAACAATGCTTTTATGTATTTTGTGCAGATAAATAAAAATTGTTGTTATTTAAAAATTTTGCTGATATAATAATAATATGATTAAGAAAAAAACAACCACATTATTTATATTTTCATTATTATTCACAATATTTTTACCAGCAGGCATTGTGCTTACTATCTTATACGCTAAAATGTCGGGTGGTTTGCAAATAGTTTTGTTTGTGCTCGGAATAATCATGATTATTCTCGGATTTTATGGCTCACCAATGCTTTGGATAAATTTTGCAAATATGAAATATTTTAAATCACTTGTGGAACAAATTAAAATAGACAATGTTCAAGATATAAATCAACTTGCTCAAAATAATGACAAAAAACTGGAAGTGATGTTGAAAGACATTCAAACTTTGCTTTCAAAACGCTATTTAACAGGCTACGAAATCATGGAAAATAAATTCATTGTTCCAAAGTCGAATAAAACACTTTCAAAAAATGATGTTTGGGAACAAACCGGCGATGTCTATGTTGGATATTGTAAAAGTTGCGGCGCTAGGGTCGAAATGATTGGCAACAACAAAACATTCTGTCCTTATTGCGGACGAAGAATAACAAAAGATTAATAAACTCAGTTTAAATACTGAGTTTTTTATTTCAAAAATTTTGAATTTTTTTCTTATGTGATATACTAACAAAAAGGAGTTCTAATGAAAGACAAATTTTCCACAAAAGAATATTTTGAAAAATTAAATAAATATTGGAACGCGGCAAACTATCTTTCCGCCGCCCAACTTTATCTTTTAGATAATCCGCTATTGCGTGACCACGAACTTTGTTTGGCAGACATAAAGCAAAAACTTGTTGGACACTGGGGAACTGTCCCTGGTCAAAACTTTATTTATGCTCATTGCGACAGAGTTATAAACAAATATGATGTCGACATGCTTTTAATATCTGGTCCAGGTCATGGCGGGAACTTTTTTACTGCTAATAGTTATTTTGAAGGAGTTTATTCCAAAATATATCCTGAAATTTCGCAAGATAGAAAAGGTATGGCAAGGCTTTGCAAACAATTTTCATTCCCTGGTGGAATCGGCTCACACTGCGTTCCTGAAACCCCTGGCTCAATTCACGAAGGTGGCGAACTTGGTTATTCACTTGCGCACGCTTTCGGTGCGGTTTTAGATAATCCAAATTTGATAGCCGTAACTGTCGTTGGTGACGGCGAAGCCGAAACTGGCCCACTTGCTACTTCTTGGTTTGGCAATAAATTTATCAATCCAAAAACAGACGGAATTGTTCTTCCAATTCTTCACTTGAATGGTTATAAAATTGCAAATCCAACGATTTTATCAAGACTTACAGACAAAGAACTTAAAAATTTATTTGATGGTTATGGCTATAAACCATATTTTGTTGAAGGTTCAAACGCTATGCAAATGCACAAAGACATGGCGGCGGCTATGGACAAATGTATGGAAGAAATCAAAAACATAAAAAACACAAATAAAGACAACTCAACAATCAAATACCCAATGATAGTTCTTAGAACTCCAAAAGGTTGGACAGGCCCAAAAGTCGTTGATGGTAAACAAATTGAAGGAACTTTTAGAGCACATCAAATTCCTTTGCCAATTAACAATGACGAAGAATTAAAACAACTTAAAGATTGGCTATTAAGTTATAAACCAAACGAACTTTTTGACAAAAATTACAAATTATTGCCAGAAATTGCCGAAATTTGTCCAAAAGGTAATAAAAGACTAAGCGCAAGTCCTTACGCAAATGGCGGCGGACTATTAAAAGAACTCAAAACCCCTGCAATCGAAAAGTATGCAGTCAAGTTTGATGGCCATGGCGTGCTAAAAGCACAAGATATGTTAGAACTTGGTGGTTATATTCGAGATTTGTTTAAACTTAACGAAAAGAATAAAAACTACCGAATTTTCAGTCCAGATGAAGCGATGAGTAATCGTTTAAATAAAGTTTTTGAAGTGGAAAACCGCGCCTTTAACGCAAAAATTTATCCTTATGATGAAAAACTTTCAAATAACGGAAGAATCCACGATTCATATTTGTCGGAACATCTTTGCGAAGGAATGTTAGAAGGATATTTGCTAACAGGTAGACATGGTATGTTTGATAGTTACGAAGCGTTTATCAGAGTTGTGGATAGCATGGTAGCACAACATGCAAAATGGCTCAAAGTTTGCAACGAAATCGAATGGCGCAAACCAATTTCTTCACTTAACTTAATTTTAACGAGCAATGTTTGGCAACAAGACCACAACGGTTTTACTCACCAAGACCCAGGCTTTTTGGATCACATTGTTAGCAAAAAAGCAGACATAGTTAGAGTCTATCTCCCTGCCGATGCAAACTGTCTTTTGTCATGTTATGACCACTGCGCAAAAAGTAAAAATTATGTGAATGTAATAGTCGCTTCAAAACACCCAAGATATCAATGGCTAAATATTGAAGAAGCAAAAGAGCACTGCAAAAAAGGTGTAAGCGAATGGCAATGGGCTGGCATGAACAACACAAAAAAACCAGATTTAATCTTGGCTTCTTGTGGTGACACTGCAACGCTTGAATCGCTTGCCGCAATATCGCTTCTCAAAAAATTATTGCCAAATCTCAATGTCAGATTTATCAATGTTGTTGACCTTATGAAACTCGTTTCAAACAAAGCTCACCCACATGGACTGACAGAAGCAGAATATGACAAGTTGTTCACAAAAGACAAACCAATAATATTCAATTTCCATGGTTATCCACAATTAATTCACCAATTAACTTATAACCGAACAAATAAAAACTTGCATGTTTCCGGCTATCAAGAAGAAGGCACAATCACCACATCTTTTGATATGTGTGCAATGAATAAAACAGACAGATATAATTTGGTTTTAAAAGCAATTAAGTATCTTGATATTCCAAAACAACAACATGATAAAATCGCCAAATTCGCAAAAGAAAAATTAAAAGAGAACTATGACTACATTCGCGAGTTCGGTGTAGATATGCCAGAAATTTCAAACTGGAATTGGAACAATTAAAAAAGGTGCTACAAAGCACCTTTTTATTTTTTTATATTCTAACCTAAATTCCAGTTTTCAACTGCTGAGTATTGAATTGCTTCAATAAATAATTCAATCTTAACCGATTTTGCTGGCAACTCTTCAATAGGTTCGCCATCAATTATGGTGATTGTCACAAGGTTTTGATTTAACACATCACCTTTAAACAAATAAATTTCTTGTTGTGTTTCAACTGAATTGTCGTAGCCTATTTCGATCAATCTTTCTGAAATAGATGTTGAGCCTTCTGATACAAAATAATGATAATTATCTGCTGAATTAAACTCCCAATTATCTGCAAATTCTATTGCGCCGCTTGCGAGCAATTTATTTGAACCATTTAAAAATTCTGTTATTTCTTCTGGTGTTTGATATTTTACATAGTTAAGCCTATCTGACATATCTGTGATAACCAATTTCGCTCTCAAAGCAAATGTTGCTGTGTTCTCTTTTGGAGATAATTTAGGGTTGGCAATTTTGATAACATCGCTAGGCATTATGTTTGTCAAAGTCAAATTTTCAAGTTCGCCGTCATCAATATTACCATCATTGTTTTTATCGTTGAAATATAATAAATTACCAACAGCGTTTGATGTTGAAGATTCATTAACATTTTTGTAATCAATAGAGATACCAGTTGCAAAATCTAGATAACCAGTTGCATTTCTCCTGCTGGACAAATACGCTACTGTTGTTGAAATAGAGACAATAAGCGCCAAACAAAGCACAGCGCACAAACCGACTAAAATATTTCTACGCAAAGAAGTTTTCTTCATATTACCCCCTTTATAGTTAAAACTAATATATCACAATTTTTAGATTTTATCAAATATATTAACATCAATCTTAATTTTATTTGTAAAAACTCTTTTAAATGGATAATATATTACCAGAGGTAAAAATTGAATATTTTAGGACTTATTGTATTCATAGTTTTTTGTATTAACATTCTTTGCGTTCTTGCAATGATTTTTGTTGAGCGCAAAAAGCCTCAAATTATTGTTTCATGGCTTGTTATATTAACATTTCTACCAATTTTAGGTTTTATTTTATACATTTTAATTGGAAGCGGACTAAGTTATAAAACAAGAAAAATGATAAAGAAAAAAAGACTTTATCAAAAAGAATATGACGAATTTATATTAAAACAAAAAGCAAATTTACAAGACAGAAAATACAAAAATAAAGAGGAAGAAAACTTTTCTGATCTGCTGATTTTCAATATAAACAATTCAAATAGCGCGTATTTTAGGCACAACGATGTTAGAGTTTTCACCAACGGAGAAGACAAAATAACCGCTCTTAAAAAAGATTTAAAAAATGCTAAACATTCAATTAATATGCTTTATTACATTTTTGCAAATGACGAAGTCGGTAACGAAATAATGGACATTTTAATTGAAAAGGCTCAACAAGGTGTTAAAGTCAAACTTCTATACGATTCTGTCGGCTGTTTAAAAACTAAACGAAGTTTTTATAAAAAACTTGAAAAGGCGGGCGGCGAAGTTGCAGAATTTTTCCCACCGCTTTTTGGAATCAGACTTATCAACTTTAAAATGAATTATAGAAATCACAGAAAGATTGTCGTCATAGATGGCAAAATTGCATACACTGGTGGAATTAATATTCGTGATGACCACATGGGCAGAAAAAAGAAATTGTCACCTTGGCGCGACACGCACATCAGAATTGTTGGCGATGCTGTTTATGGTTTCCAAAGTGCTTTCTTCAATGATTGGAGATATTGCAAAAAAATGGGCAGCAATTTTGAAAGTCTTTACAATGAAGGATATTTTGTGCCAAACAGAAATGCTGGCGAAACTGGTGCGCAAGTTATAACAAGTGGTCCCGAATATGATGATCAACCTATCAAAGAAGCATTTTTGAAAATGATTTTATCGGCGAAGGAAAAAATATATATTCAAACGCCATATTTTATTCCCGATGAAGTTATGCTAAGTGCATTAAATGTTGCAAGAATGAGCGGCGTTGAAATCAACTTAATGATTCCGGCAATCCCAGACAAAAAAGTTGTTTACATGGCAACGCTTTCCTATGTGAAAGAACTTTTGAATTTTGGTAGCAATGTTAATGTTTATTTATATAACGGTTTTATTCATTCAAAAGTTGTAATGATTGATGACAAAGTTGTGTCGATTGGAACTTGCAATTTTGATAACAGATCTTTTGCTTTAAACTTTGAAATAAACGCTTTTTTATATGGCGAAGAAGTGTCAAAACAAAATATTGCAATATTTGAAAACGATGTTGTAAACTCTAAAAAGATAGATAAAACATATTTCAAACGCAAACCTTGGTATTCAAAAATGGCACAAGCATTTTTTAGATTATTCTCTCCTTTACTATAAAAAAAACAAGACGCAAGTCTTGTTTTTTTATTTTATTTTTATATTTCCGTTTGGTTAATTTACATTGTAAATAATTCTATGGCAGTTGTCACATTCTAAATAGCCTTGACTTTTAACCTTGTCAACTTCAACTGATGAAAGTTCTAGCATGCAAACGCCGCATGACCTACCAGAGAGTGGTGCAAACACTGGGAACAATTTATCTTGTCTGTGTTGCTTATATTTTGCCATAAGTTTTGGGTCTATTGACTTTTCCATAGTGGCAAGTTCGCCTTTAATTTTTTCAATTTCTGGTTGCTTTGACGCAGCTAGTTCGTCATATTTTTTCTTATTCTCTGTGTATTTTGCTTTTGCTGAACCGTAATTTTTCTTAGCAGCATCAAATTCATTTAAAGATATGTTTAACTTTTCAGCAATTTGCAAAATTTTCTTTTCCAAAATGTTTAAGTTGTTTACAAGTGCATTTACATTTTTTGTCAATGTTTCAAACTCAGTTTCGGAAAGTTTTGACAAATCTTTGTTTGCAAGTTTTTCAACATTAGCGTTGTTTTCGTTGTATGTCTTATTCAAAAGATTAAAATCTTTTAAAAGCAATCCTGCTTGATTTTCAAGTTGTGAAGATTTTTCTTGCGCTTTTTTAACAACTGCTATCATATCTTGATAGTTCTTTTTAAATTCACTTTTGGCAAGTTGATTTTCAATTTTAAAAAGTTCAGCGTCTTTCTTCTGATATTCTATAATTTTTGAAATGTCCATAATTTATCCTTTTGAAATTTATATCATATATTTTGCAAATTTTCAAATATTTTTTAACTTCTAAAATCTACAAGTTTTTTACTTCTATTTGGGTGTCTTAATTTTCTAAGCGCTTTTGCTTCAATTTGTCTAATTCTTTCACGAGTAACATTGAATTCTTTACCAACTTCTTCAAGAGTTCTTGGGTGCGAATTATCTAAGCCATAACGCATACGAATAACTTTTTGTTCACGAGGAGTGAGGGTTTCAATAACAGACAAAAGTTGTTCTCTAAGCAAAACTTGACTTGTTGCTTCAAGTGGCGATACTGCTGTTTCATCTTCAATAAAATCGCTAATTTTACTATCTTCTTCGTCACCGATTGTTGTTTCAAGTGAGATAGGGTCAAGCGCAATTTTTTGTATTTCTGCAACTCTTGCTTCTGTAAGTCCCATAGCACTTGCAATTTCTGATGCAGTTGGGTCACGGCCAAGTTTTTGAATTAAAGTTCTTGTTGTTCTTGTTAAACGATTGATTGTTTCAACCATGTGAACAGGAACACGAATAGTTCTTGCTTGGTCTGCGATTGCTCTTGTGATTGATTGTCTAATCCACCAAGTTGCGTATGTTGAAAATCTAAATCCTTTTGTAAAATCGAATTTTTCAACAGCTTTTAAAAGACCAATATTACCTTCTTGAATTAAGTCCAAAAATTGCATATTTGAGCGCGAAACATATCTTTTTGCGATGCTAACAACAAGCCTTAAATTGCTTTCAGAAAGTTTTGCTTTTGCCGCTTCATCGCCTTCTGCCATACGCTTAGCAAGTTCAATTTCTTCGTCGCCTGTTAAAAGTGGAACTTTACCTATATCTTTTAAATATGTTTTAACCGGGTCATCAACGCTAACTTGTGTGATAATTTCGTCCAAGTCTTCTTTTGCAACATCTTCTTCATGTGACTTGATAATCTTGATGCCATTTTTTTCGATTGTATCAATAAACTCATTGATCTCATCTTTTGATGCATCATATTTCATAAGTCTAAAATAAATGTCTTCTTCGTTGACATTTCCTTTTTTACGACCAATATCCAAAAACCTATTCAACTCAACTTTAAAATTCTCGTTCATTTTTCCTCCAAAACTTTTCTTTTGTTAATCAATTACTTTGTTTTTCATTTTTGCAATTATTTGTGCAATTTCTGCTGAGATTTGTTTTCTTTCTTCTATATTAGAAGTTTCCTTATATTTTTCACTTAACACCTGTTGCCAAATTTTCATGTGATTTTCAAAAATTTTAAATGCACATTCGTTATAAAACGACTCAGTCAGCAAACTTTCGTCAAGTTCCAAAATGCTATCATAGATTTCTTTTTCTTCTTCATCTAAGTTTAAACTTTCGCCGCTGATGTTAGATTGTAAAATCTTGTCATAGAGCGATTGATAAACTGGGTGCGAAATGTATTTTCTAAGTGACGCTTTGCCATTTGTGTATGATTTTTTCCTTATCATGACTAGTAAAATATATTTTATTGCTTTAATATTGCCATCTTCTTGATTAATTAAAACATCTTTATCTTCATTTGCCATATTTTCACTATTCGCGCTCACAACATCTCGTTTGAGTGTTTCAAGAGATATTGACATTCTTTGTGACAACAATTTTAAATAAATCTCTTGTTCGGAAGATGTTTTTAACGCTGATATTATTTCCAAGCATTTCTTAACGCATTTTGACTTCTCATTTGGCTCTTTTAAATTGTATTGCTCCTGAGTTATGTCTAACAAATATTCAACATAATGTTTTGCGTTATCAATCAAACTTTGCATCTTTTCTTTACCAAAGTTTTTAAGAAATTCATCAGGGTCAAATCCTTTTGGAAGCCTTGCAACTTTAACTGACAAATCATTATCAACCAAAATTCCAATCGACCTAGATGCTGCTTTCATACCCGCTTCATCGCCGTCAAATAAAAGTGTTACATCGTCACAGAACCTTTTGAGTTCTCTTGCGTGTTTTGGGGTGAGTGCCGTTCCTAAACAAGCAACCGTTGGCGAAAAACCATTTGAGTTCATTGTTATAACATCAATTTGACCTTCAACAATAATGATTTTGTCAATTTTTCTTTCTTTTCTAATTCGCTTTACAAGATGTATTCCGTAAACGCAAGAACTTTTATCGAAAACTGGCGATTGCGAAGTGTTTTTATATTTTGAACGCTCGTCATTTGGTAAAATAATTCTTCCGCTGAAACCGACTGTTTCTTCGTAGGAATTTAAAATTGGAAACACAAGCCTATTTGATTGATAGTCAAATTCCCTGCCATTACTTACGCCTGCAATTCCGGCTTTTTCCATAATTTCAAAAGGAATATTTTGACTTTTCAAGTATTTAATTACGTCATTGTTGTGCGCATAGCCAATTTCAAAATTGTCTAAATCACTTTTTTTAAAACCGCGCTTTTTTAAATAATTTTGTGCATCTTTTGCAATAGGAAGATACAAATTTTTCTTATAAAATTCTTTGGTTAAATCAAGCGCTTTTAATATCTCGGTTTTTTCTTTTTTCTGTTGTTCAATTATGCTTGCATCGCCCATGTTCTCTGGCATTTTCATTCCTGCTTTTTGAGCAAGAATTTCGATAGCACGTTCACGATCGCAACTTTCCATCTGCATAACAAAATCAACAACATTACCGCCAACACCGCAACCAAAGCAATGATAATATTGACCTTCTTCGTTTACAGTGAATGAAGGTGTTTTTTCGTGATGAAAAGGACAGCACGCCCAATACTGCCTGCCTTTACGATTTAAAGTTATGTATGAAGAAACAACGCTTACGATATTATTTCTTTGTTTTAATTCTGCATACCATTCTGGTGGATAATAATATTTTGGCAAAACTTTTTCCTTTTCAAAAAACTTAATAATTCTATTAAAAGTATGGAATAAACAAAAAATTCCATGTCAATATATTTATTTCGACATGAAATTTAAAAACCCTTTATTTTTATTTATTATAATAAAATTTATCTATAACTCCGCCGCCTAAGCAATTTTCATTTTCGTCATAAAGTACGACAAATTGACCAGGTGTGATTGCCCTTTGCTTCTCAAAAAAGTCAACTTTGATTTCTTTATCGTTCAATACTTCAACTTTAACTTTTTGGTCAGGTTGACGATATCTAAATTTTGCAAAGCATTCAAAACTTTTTTGCGTTGGAACATTTGGTATAAAATTAAATTCTTTTGCGTAAAGTCCGTCAGAAAATAACGCATCATCTTCTCCCTGAGAAACAACAAGGACATTGTTTTTTAAGTCTTTGTCCAAAACAAACCAACGCTCACCAGTTCCACCCTTTCTGCCGCCTATATTAAGACCGCGTCTTTGTCCAAGTGTGTAATACATAAGCCCGTCGTGCTCACCAATTATTTCACCTTGTGGTGTTTTGATAAGTCCAGGCTGAGCAGGTAAAAATCCTTTCAAAAACTTTTTAAAATTCCTTTCGCCAATAAAACAAATTCCTGTGGAATCTTTTTTTCTTGCATTTGAAAGCCCAAGTTCATCAGCAATTTTTCTAACCTCTGTTTTTTCAATATCTGCAAGAGGAAACAAAACAGAAGATAATTGTTTTTGATTTAATTGGTTTAAAAAATATGATTGGTCTTTGTTTTTATCCTTTGCTTTTTTAAGATAAAACTTTCCGTCTTTTTCTTCAACTTTTGCATAGTGACCTGTTGCAATTTTATCTGCACCAATCTTTTTTGCAAAATCTAAAAATGGGCCGAATTTAATTTCACGATTACAAAGCACATCAGGGTTTGGAGTTCTGCCGTTTTTGTATTCGTTCAAAAAATATTCAAACACATGATCGTAATATTCTTTTGCAAAATTTATCGTGTAATAAGGAATATTCAGCGTTGCACATACACGCTTTACATCTTCATAATCTCTTTCACTAGTGCAAGCACCTTCATCATCAGTTTCTTCCCAATTAACCATAAAAAGAGCAACAACATTGTAGCCTTGCTCCTTTAATAAATGTGCACTAACAGCGGAATCAACTCCGCCACTCATTCCTATAACAACAGTTTCCATTTTTTCTCTCTATTTAATTTTTCTTCTTTTTCTTGTTTTTATTTATTTTTTTGCTTTCTTTTTCTAAATTTTCTGTTTTTTCGTCTTTTTCTTCCTTGTTTTCAACATTGTCTTTCTTTTCATCAACAATGATTTCGCTCTTTAAAGAATATAGTTTTTCGTCAATACTGACTGGAATTTTATATCGTTCCAAAAAGATTCTGATAAAGTCCAAAACCCATAATATTAAAACACTTGCGGCTGGTAATAAACTGATATACCAAATAATTTCGTACGCAAGAGATTTGTATGGGATCAATAATAAAACCATTGAACAAATAAGCCCAAATAAAACTGTAAGCCCTTTATAAAATCTTCCAAGATAAAAATTGTGAGCCCCTGTAAAGCCTAAAAATGCACATAACAAAAGTGCAGTTTTTTTGCTTGCATCTGCTGGCCATTCGTCAGTCATGATGTAATTTCTTCTATGAAGTTTAATAACTTCTTTTCGAGCAGATTTGTTTGAAAAATAATTTAACCTATCAAAAACAAGGCCACAAAACTGGCACTTTTTTTGACTTACTAAATATTTCTCATGGCACCTTGGGCATTTTTTTATGCCGTTATCATATTTCATACAACATGAGTTTAACAAATTCATGTTAATATGTCAAAGTTTTTATTCAATCTCAAAAATATTATCAATCAAACCTTTATCAAAAGTTGCACTAAAAACTTTTGCCTGTTTATTTTTATTATCTAAAAGTGCAATTGCTGGCTGCTCAAAATAATTCACAAGTCTTGCTTCATCAAAATTTCCAAAAAAATTTTTAAGTGTTGCGTCAGATAGTTTTTCCGACAAACTGATTGTAAATTTGTCTT
>CALBYO010000064.1 GCA_937889705.1 uncultured Bacillota bacterium
TTCACTTATAGTTCTGTATAAAACTAACATAGATACTTTTATTTTCACATGTAGAATACTTTATTATCTCCAGCCACAACTAGGCAATTTTTAGATGTTGCAATTTAAATTCACTTCTTTGCTACAATTGCCAGACTATTATGTTCTCATGTATGATTTTTTACTTTTTTATTTCTGTAAGCGACTTTTCAAAATTTTCTCCATAATCCGAGTCGGCGTTGAAATGTCCACCATCTTTTATTTTGATTGTTTTGTCTGCAAGTATTTTTGCAAAGTCTTGTAAATCTATTTTTTTGTCAATTATTATAGCGATAAACCTTCATCTTTATTGACGCAAGAAGTTTTTTTGTTTTCTAATGTATAATCTGTTATTTGATCATTTATTGGAGTCTGATCATACTGCACTGCTTCCTGTTGTTTTTCTTTTGTATTTTCATTTGTTGCTGTTTGAGAAACAGAATTTTGTTTTTCGCTTTCCTTTTCTTCAACTTTTTCCAAAGTATTCAAATCAAATTTCTCGCCTGGTTTCAATCCTTTTTGTTTTGCGATAACTTGTAAAATCTCAAAACTGTCTGGAATTCCAACAAATTCTAACTCGCTTGCTGGAACTACAACGCCAGTAGAAACCAAATTCGAGCAATTACTTGGGTGTATTCCACCAAAACAATTTGCAAAAAATGTGCTAGTCACCCACCCAGCCATATTTTCACCAGCCTGCTGTTGCAAATATTCTGTTAATGGTTTTGAATCTCCATTAATTGTTGCAAGATTTGCGTTGAGAGCATATTTTTTTGAATTTATCGGAATCAATGCCAACTGCGGTCTTTGAGAACATAGTTTTTTTATGACTTTTCTTGCGTTGTCAATTATTGGTTGCTGTTCTTCTAATCTATAATTTTTATTTATTTTGTCAATTGCGACTCTTAAATAATAATCCTCTTTCTTTTCTCCAACAAGTACAGGCAAAGGTTTTTCACCTTGAAATAATGGTCCATTAAATAGGCGTTCAGGCGATTGCTGCATTGCATAATAAATTGAATTTGTTCCAGGACTTGTGTAATAAATTTCTGAAGGACCATTTGTTTGTTGCTCAATAAACTCAGATTTTCCCAAATCTTTTTCAAGTCTAGCAAGTTCTGCTCCCAAAGTTGTATCGTAGTTTTTATCGCTACCTAAACCATATTTTTTTATCTTTTTCAAATTAAAACCATTAAAAGAGTGCGTAACAAAGCCTTGATCTATGATATTTCTTATTAATGCTTCTTGCGCACATTCGTGACGCTTTATATTTTTAGGTTCTGGATTTTGATAAATAATGTCGCGCATCTGTTGAAAAGAATATATTTTTGTATCCCTTGTTGAAATATAATATGTCAAAATTCGCCCCATAACCGATTGCATCTGACGAATATTATTACAATTTTTTGACATATCTTCTATAAATGTTTTGTCTGTAAAAATTTTATTTAATGTTTTTGCCAATTTTTTCATGTTTATATTATAGCATATCAAGTTTTGCTTTTCAATCATTTTTTTGCTAGCATCATATATATTTTTCGCAAAGATGAATTCACTAAGAAATTTTTATAATAGGCTCAATAAAAATTCATAAGGATTCGTCAACAAAAAACGCAGACATGATACGCGTTTTATTAAAATATCAACTCTTAATTAATAAAATGTTGACACTAACGATCATTTTGTAATGCAACAAAATATTTCTTTAATGCTGATTTTAGGTTTGACTTTGTTTTTCGAATAGATTTTTTCAAGGAATCATTTGGTTTATTGATCTCAATAATATCAAAATCATAATCGCTTGATTTCAAATTGTTTTCCCCGCAAAAGGCAACAAATTTGCCCTTGCATTTTTCGTGCAAAGCAAACACAACTTTCCCACAAAGTGACTGTTTATCAATTTTTCCCTCTCCCGAAATAATTAAATCTGCATTATTTATAATATTATCAGCACCCGACAAATTCAACAAAGTTGTCAATCCGCCACAAAGTTTTGCACCCAGAAAAAATTGCAGTCCTGCCCCAACTCCACCAGCGGCTCCAGCACCTTCAACTTTGGAAAAATCAAATCCCTGTTGTTTGCATAAATTATTAAAAAACATCAAGTTTTTGTCTAAAACTTCAATGTCTTGTTCTGTCGCACCTTTTTGTTTTGCATAAACATATGCCGCACCATTTTTGCCAAAAAGCACATTTTTTACATCACATAATGCAATAAACTTTACATCACTTGGAAGTTCTGGTTTTTCAATCCGATTAATTTGAACTATTGTATCACCAGTTGGAACAAAAGTTCTGTTGTTTTTATCAAAAAACTTATATCCTAAAGCACATGCCATTCCACAGCCTGCGTCATTTGTTGAACTACCTCCAATAGAAATATAAATTGTTTTTGCACCAAACTTTAAAGCCGAAGAAATTTGCTGACCAAGTCCAAAAGTTGTTGTTATACGAGGATTTTTTTGTTTTGTGATTTCAAGTCCAGAAGTTTGTGCAAGCTCTACAAATGCAACATCGTCTTTTAATGCAAATTTTGCCTTTATTTCCTTAAAATTTGAATCAAAATATATGCCTTCAATAAATTTAGCTTTTGTTTGATTTGCAAAAAATATCAAACTGCCTTCTCCGCCATCAGCGGTGGGAATGCAGTTTATCTCTGCGGTTTTAAATATCTTTTTTGCCTGCTTTTTAGCGATTTCGCAAAACTCAGTTGCAGTCATACTCCCCTTAAATTTGTCAGGGCAAATTAAAATGTTTTTAAAATCCAATTTTTACCTCATAAAATTTATTTTTTAACTTATAAATCTTGATCATTTTCACAATTTTTAATTTCTACGTCAGTTTTTTCATCAGTCTCGTGATTTTTGCTATTTTTAGCACAAAAAATTGAAGATACCCCAATACCAATGCTTGAAGCAATTCCTAGAGCGAACATGACGATAAAATTTGAAAAAATTAAGAAAGTGGCAGAAGCGATAACTCTTGCCCCATTTTGAAATACATCTCGATAAATTATCGAGTCATAATAATAACCTTTTTGTTTTTGTTCAAGAATAAATTTTGAAAATAATGCTTGGAATAACATATTGTAACCAAATGATATCACAATTGTCAAAGCGTAAATTGCTTTAACGTTTTTTGTTAGCATAATAGCAATCAAAGAGCCCAACAACATAATTGAGCCAAGAATAACGTTTAAAAGGATTTGTTTTTTATCCACTAAAAACTTCGCAAAATATCCTGCAAAAATTACAACAACATATTGAATCGCGACAAGATAACCAACCACCGAAAATGTTAATCCATTAACATAAAGATACAAAGGCAAGAATGCTTCAACAAAAAACTGAAAAATCCCAGTGAAACAATGATAAATGTTATAAATTTTCGTATCTTTCATAACATCTTTTAAACTACAAACGGGAATATTTTTTGTCAAAAATTTTAACTTTTTATATCGAAAAACAATCGGAACTATGCTTACTGCATAAAAAACAAGTGAAAACAAAACAACAAACAATGTTGAATTTGCTATATTTCCCAAAACATAGGCACTTAACAAGCAAAATATAATTCGTCCCAAATTACTACCCGCCTCAAATTTCGCCATATTCGCTTTATTG
>CALBYO010000065.1 GCA_937889705.1 uncultured Bacillota bacterium
CGCTCTTAATGTTGTTTGATTGATTCATTTCAACCAATCTCTTGATAATGAATGGTTTGAAAAGTTCAAGAGCCATTTCTTTTGGAAGTCCGCATTGATACATTTTAAGTTCTGGACCAACAACGATAACTGAACGGCCTGAATAGTCAACACGTTTACCAAGAAGGTTTTGTCTAAATCTACCTTGTTTACCTGTAAGCATTGCTGTCAAAGATTTCAAATCTCTTTGTTTAGCACCTTGAACGGCTTTGCCGCGTTTACCATTTTCAATCAAAGCATCAACTGCTTCTTGCAACATTCTCTTTTCGTTTCTGATAATAACATTTGGAGCACCAAGTTCCATAAGTTTTTTCAAACGATTGTTTCTGTTAATAACTCTTCTGTATAAATCGTTCAAGTCTGTTGTTGCAAATCTGCCACCATCAAGTTGAACCATAGGTCTGAGTTCTGGTGGAAGAACTGGAATAACATCAAGAACCATCCATTCAGGTTTGTTTCCGCTTTCTCTAAATGCTTCAACAATTTCAAGTTTTTTAATTGCTTTTAAGCGTTTTTGACCTTTTGCTGTTTGCAAAATTTCTTTCAATTCTTTGCTTTCTTTTTCTACATCAACTTCTGAAAGCAATTTTTTGATTGCTTCTGCACCCATTCCAGCAACGAAACTATTTTCACCATAAGTTTCAATAGCGTCACGGTATTCTTTATCTGAAATAACTTGTTTATAAGTAAAGTGAGTGTTTTTAGGGTCTAAAACAACATAACTTACATAGTAAACAACTTGTTCGAGAAGTTTTGGAGTGATGTCCAAAATTGTACCAATTCTTGAAGGAACAGAACGGAAGAACCAAATATGTGTTACCGGAGTTGCAAGTTCAATGTGTCCCATTCTTTCACGACGGACTTTTGAACTTGTAACTTCAACGCCACATTTATCGCAAACAACGCCTTTGTAACGAATTCTTTTATATTTTCCGCAATGGCATTCCCAGTCTTTCTTAGGTCCAAAAATTCGTTCACAAAATAGACCATCTTTTTCTGGTTTTTGTGTCCTATAATTGATAGTTTCTGGCTTTGTTACTTCGCCATAAGACCATTCCCTAATTTTTTCTGGGGAAGCAATTCCGATTTTAATAGAATCAAAATTTATTAATTCAAACATAATTTTCTCCTAAATTGGTTTTGTTTGCGTTTATTCATCATCTGACATATCATCAAATAAGTTTGAAGCATCAAATGCTGTTGTATCTTTTTCAATTTCTTCCAAGACTTCGTCTTTTGTTTCTGGTTCGTCAAATTCAAGAGTGATTTCTTTAAGTTCTTCTTCAACATCTTTTGTTAATGGAGAAATATCATCTTGTGTGATTTCACCAATAGAAATTTCTTGGTTATTTTCAGTTAAAATTCTAATATCAAGACCAAGTGATTGCAATTCTTTAACAAGAACTTTGAATGACTCTGGAATTCCAGGTTCTGCAATTGGTTGACCTTTAACGATTGCTTCGTAAGTTTTTACCCTACCGACAACATCGTCTGATTTAACTGTCAATATTTCTTGAAGGACATTAGATGCACCATAAGCTTCAAGTGCCCAAACTTCCATTTCACCAAATCTTTGACCACCAAACATTGCTTTACCACCAAGAGGTTGTTGTGTAACAAGTGAGTATGGTCCGATTGAACGAGCATGCATTTTTGAGTCGACCATGTGGTCAAGTTTAAGCATGTATTTATAACCAACGGTTGTTTTATTAGCGAATGGTTCGCCTGTTCTACCATCGTAAAGTTGGATTTTGCCATCTGCTGGGAAGTTGTTAGCAACTAAGAGTTCTTGAATATCTTCTGCTGTTGCGCCATCAAATACTGGTGTAGCAATTTTCCAACCCAAACTTTGAGCAACAAGTCCAAGGTGAACTTCAAGAACTTGTCCCACGTTCATACGAGATGGAATACCAAGTGGGTTAAGAACAAGGTCAAGTGGTTGACCATTTGCCATATATGGCATATCGCTGATTGGAAGAATTCTTGAAACGCAGCCTTTGTTACCATGACGACCAGCCATTTTATCGCCGACTGAAAGTTTTCTTCTTTGAGCGACATAAACTTTAACCATCATATTTACGCCTGGTTCAAGTTCGTCTTTATTTTTTCTAGAAAATACTTGAACATCAACAACAACGCCGCCGCGGCCATGTTGAACTCTAAGTGATGTATCTCTAACTTCACGAGCCTTTTCACCAAAGATAGCACGAAGCAATCTTTCTTCTGGTGTAAGTTCTGTTTCGCCTTTTGGTGTTACTTTACCAACCAAGATATCTCCTGGCATAACTTCTGCACCAATTCTTACGATACCATTTTCGTCCAAGTTTTTAAGTGCGTCTTCACCAAGGTTAGGAATATCTCTTGTGATTTCTTCATCGCCAAGCTTTGTTGTTCTGCACTTAATTTCTTCTGCTTTTAATGTAATAGAAGTGTAAATATCTTCTTTAACTATTCTTTCACTTACTAAGATAGCATCTTCGTAGTTATATCCTTCCCAGTTCAAATAACCAACGAGAACGTTTTTACCAAGGGCAAGTTCGCCGTTTTGAGTTGAATAACCATCTGCTAAGATGTCCCCTGCTTTAACCTTTTCACCATGTTTTACAATAGGTTTTTGGTTTACGCAAGTATCTTGGTTTGTTTTTGCAAATTTTGTGAGTTCATATACATCTTCGCCGTCTTTTGTTAAAACTTTGATTGTGTCTGAACTTACAAATGTAACTTCACCGTCATGTTTTGCAATTACCATTGCGCCGCAGTCGTAAGCAATTTTTGCTTCCATACCTGTTCCAACGATTGGAGATTCTGGTCTCAAAACTGGAACTGCTTGACGTTGCATGTTCGCACCCATCAAGGCACGCATACTATCGTCTGAGTTAAGGAATGGAATAAGCGCTGTCGCTGCTGAAATAAATTGTCTTGGTGATACGTCAACATAGTCAACATATTTCTTTGGAACTTCAACAATCGTGCTCTTGTAACGGCAAATAATTCTGTCGTTCAAGAATTTACCATCTTCTGTTAATGGTTCGATTGATTGTGCAATATAGCAGTTTTCTTCAATATCTGCCATATGGTATTCACTTTCGTTTGAAACAACGCCTGTTTCTTTGTCAACTTTTCTATAAGGTGTTTCAAGGAAACCATATTCGTTAATCTTTGCATAAGATGCAAGTGTTGAAATAAGACCGATGCTTTGACCTTCTGGTGTTTCAATAACGCAGATACGGCCATAGTGTGTGTAGTGAATATCACGAACTTCGGCACTAGCACGCTCTTTTTTGATACCGCCAGGGCCAACAGCAGAAACCCTTCTCTTTTGAGTTAATGCTGAAAGTGGGTTCGCTTGATCCATTAATTGTGATAATTGTGATGATGAAATAAAGTCTTTTAACGCTTTATTAATTGCTCTTGGGTTGATAATTTGTGAAGGTGTAACTTCTGACAAATCTTTACCTTGCAAACTTTCTTTCATGTTTACGCAAAGTTTGTTAACGCCTGAACGGAAAGCATTCTTTAACAAATCGCCAACTGATTGAATTCTTCTGTTTGACAAGTGGTCAATGTTGTCAAGTTCGCCAACGCCAGCAAGTAAATCAAGATAATAACTGATGCTTGCTAAAATATCGTCCATTGTCAATGTTGTAATCATCAACTGTTTTGCATTTTCTTTAATCGCTTGAATGCGTTTTTCTTTTGTTTTGTTATCTTTCAATATTTGAACAAGTGTTGGATAGTAAACTTCTTCTTCAATTCCAAGTTCTTTTTCATTGCATGGGAATATAGCAGAAAGTCTTACGCGATTGTTACCTCTAACAAGGTGTCTTTCACCATGTAAATCAAGGTAAACTTCGTTAATACCAGCATCTTGAATTCTTCTAGCAACATCTGCTGGAATAATTTCGCCCGCTTTAACAACAAGTTCGTCATCAATAACAATGTTGTCTGCTGATTTTCTACCAGCAATTCTTGTTGCAATAGATAATTTCTTGTTAAATTTATATCTGCCAACACGTGCCAAATTGTAATATTGATCTGAGAAGAAGAACAAGTTCAAATAACTTCTTGTTGATTCCACTGATGGAACTTCTGTTGGTCTTGTCTTTCTAGCAAATTCAAGCAACGCTTCTTCTTGTGTTGTTTGAGGTTCTTTATCAAGAACATTTTTTACATATTTGTTATTGCCAAATAATTGCAAAATTTCGTCATTTGTGAAACCAAAGCATTTCAAGAAAATACCAAGTGTAACCTTGCTTCCCCTGTCTATAACAACTTTGATAATGTCGTTCGCACCTTGTTCCAATTCAAGCCACATACCACGAGTTGGAATAAGTTGACCTTTAAGTGATGCAAGGTCAGCTGAATCTTGTGTGAAATATACGCTTGGAGAACGAACGATTTGCGAAACAACAACCCTTTCAATTCCGTTGAAAATAAATGAGCCTTCTTCTGTCATCAAAGGAATATCGCCCATGAAAACTTCTTGGTCGATTGCTTCACCACTATCTTCAACAACAAATCTAGCCTTAACCCTCAAAGGTAAAGCATAAGAAGCACCCCTTCTTTTACATTCATTACGAGAATATTTTGGTTGCTCATCAAGAGATGAAGAAAGGAAATAAAGTTTGCCCTTTCCAGAATAATCTACAACTGGTGAAAACTCATCAAGAACCTCTTTGATGCCTGTTGCAAGAAATTGTTTGTAAGTATCTTTCTGAATAGAAAGAAGATCAGGACATTCACCTTTGTCCACAAAATTTCCGAAAGTGTATCTTTCTGTCTTGCCATACTTTAATTTTTTAATCATATTTTCTCCTTAATGCAAAAAAAAGAGTGGCAAAAAAAACGCGTTTTTTGCCTTGAATTGTTATATTTAACTAAAAAATGCCCATATTTTGTCCACTTTAGCCTATACAGAAACGAATTTTAGCACTTTTGACCAATATTGTCAACAGTTTTCACGAACTTTTTTACTCTAAAACACATTATTGACAAATTTTGCAACATTTAGTATATTAATATTAACTAGGAGTGAAAATGAAACTTTTAAAATCACTTATCGCATTTGTTCAAACAGTCTTTTCCGCATGGCGCGGTCCTTTTTTAGATGAAACCGCAGGCCTTGGCAAAGATATGATTTCAATAGCACAAGGCAAAAGCCAAAAGGAAATAGACCTAGAAAAAGAAGTTAAAAATCAAAAACGCATTTTAAAAGCGCAACAACTTGCGCAAGAGCAAATTGATTTTGAAAACTAAATTTGCACATATTCGCACATAAAAAAACTCTCTCACCCCGAGAGAGTTTTTTATTGACATTACGTTTTACACATTTTTAGTATATAAATCGTAACCAGTTTTATCGCTTGTTTCTGCTTTTGTGTAATTTCCAGAAATGTATGTTCCAACAGTTAACCCAGTTTTCACATAAACTTTTGTAGCATGATTCAAAAGTTCGCTTTCAGTTGAATTTTCCGCAGCAATTAATGAAGACTCAATTATAACTGTGCTTAAATTTGTACAATCGGCAAATGCCCTAGCCATAACAGTTGTTATACCTTCATGAATAGTAATCGTTGTTAAATTAGTTAAAGAACTAAAACTTTCTATTCCTATAACTGTAATATTGGTTGGTATAGTAATTGAATCATTTGTTTTACCATAAAATGCCCCTAA
>CALBYO010000066.1 GCA_937889705.1 uncultured Bacillota bacterium
TAGTTTGGTTATAACATCAAATTCAGATATTGGAACTATTTGTGAAAATGTTAATGTTTCATTTAAAGGTAAAGATTTAAAAATTGCTTTCAATGCTAGATATTTCACAGAGTGCGCAAGAAACATTACTGATGAATTTATTAAAATTTCATTTAACAATTCAACAAATCCATGTATTATCAATCCAATAGATTCTGATAAATACACATTCTTAATTTTGCCGGTTAGAATGTTGAATTAAATTAAAAAACAGCAATTATGCTGTTTTTTTTAATTTGCTTGTTGACTTTGTTTTTGTTTGATTTCCGAAATAAATGCGGAAAGTGTTTTTTGTTTTTGTGGTTTTGGTTTATTCATAAAGTTTGCAATTTCAGATCGCAAATAAGCGTTTTCAAGTCTTAGTTTTTCGTTTTCAATTTTTATATTTTCAAACGAACTTGACATTTCTTTTAAGTCTTGTTCTGTTTTTGAAAGTTTGACAAGCGTTTTTCTGAGAGTTGAGTTTGCAAAATCAAGTTCAGAAATCAACTTTTTTTCTACGCTTTCTGCGGCAGATTTTTTTACCAATTTTATAAGACCTAAAAATAAACTGTTGATGTCTTTTTCTGAAATAACTTTTGGTTCTTGCTTTTTAAAGTAAATCAAATTGTTTGGAGAATTTGACTTTGTATTTTCTGTAACTCTATTTTTCAAATTTAATTCTTTTGTGATTTCGTTAATAAGTTCTGGGTTAGATTTTAACACGCTGCGATATTTATTTTGATAACGAACCATGAGTTCGACATTATTATTTGCAAGTTTCAAACATGCTTTTCTGATTGAATATCCTTCGCTGTTGAGTTTTAAGATATTTGATATGATTTCTCGTGTTTCGTCTGTTGAAAATAGTACTGATTCATTGACGATATGATTATTTACATTAATGCCAAGTTTGTTTGCGCGTGATTTATTTTTTTGAAGTTCTGACAATTCTTGATAGTAATAGTTTCTGATTGAATTGCGTTTTCTTCCTGATAATTTTGCATATTCTGAAAATGCTGAAAGCAAACTTCTATTTTCTTTCTTATTTTTTTCAACGATATCGAAAAGTTTTTTAACTTCTTCATCTTTCCATCTAGAATAATTTTTCATTAAAACCTCCAAGTGGAATAATTATTGACAAATTAAAAAATTTTAATCATGTATAGCATAATTTTGTAATTTACCAAGATGATGATGAATAAAATATGATATGTTAAATGCTAATGTTCATATCATTCCAATGTTTGATTGTTTGATGAGATTTTACGAAAATGAAAAGGAAATTTTCTCTTTAAATTCTCTCGGATTTTTAGGCGATGAAATTTCTTTAAAGATTGAAAATGCGGGTGATTTTCAAATTAAACTTTATCCGTTTAATAAAAAAAATGAAAATCAAAATATAGCTTATACTGCCAATTTCAAAGTTATAAATTCTGAACTTTTTTGCGAAAACAAGCAAGTTAATATTTTTAATCTTCCTCAAAATCATATTATTATTAAATTCAATCCAATAAATTTACAAACACAAAATTTTAATAATTTTGACAAAGTTGAAAATATTGGAAGTTCAATAAAAACTTTAAAAATACTTCCAACAATTAGCAAGAAGGGCGAAGTTGAAGTTTATGAAATAAACGGCGACAAGGCAAGTTTTAAAGAAAAATATTATGTTAGTTTGTTAAATAAAAAAAGTAATTTAAACAACGATGCAATTAAAATATTGCAATTTTTTGAAGATTTGAAATTCGGTAGCGATGATGACATAAAAGACAAATTTACAATCAGTTTGTCGGAAAAACTATCTGACGCAACACTTAAAAA
>CALBYO010000067.1 GCA_937889705.1 uncultured Bacillota bacterium
CAGTCATTGAGCAGCCGTCAATTGATGCAACGTTTCCGCCAGCAATTCCGCCAATCCAGCCAATATTGTTTTTGGAGTTTTTGCAATATAAATCGCCAGAGTTATAACAACCATTAATCGTGCCCGTATTGCTTTGAGAGTTGGCTGATCCACCTTCTTCATTTAAATCTGTAACACCTGCGCCGACAATTCCGCCAACACCAACCCATCTAGCACCAGTACCAGAAACAGGTCCTTCGTTTCCTGAATCTTCTATTCCTCCAGCAAATAACGCACCAACAATTCCACCAGCAAAAACATCGCGGTCATCATTGTTGCTCTCAGCTATAACACTACCATAATTAAATGCATAAACTATTTCTTGCCCTTTTAGTGTTCCAACTTGTCCGATAATTCCACCTGCAACATTTGAAGAATATACTTGTCCATAGTTATATAATCTAGCGTAAGTTAATAATACTACTCCATAACCAACTATACCCCCAGCACAAGATTTTACTACATTATAAGAGTTATCAATTTTATTTTCAATATTTCCAATATTCAATGCGTTTATTATTGTTGCATTAGCAGATGCATACCCTACTATTCCTCCAGTATATACTTTAGTGTCGGTTGCATTAGGTACTTGACCTCTTACACTGATATTACCATAGTTTGCATTCCTGTTTTTAACATTACTTTCATCCACATCATTAGCATCATTTTCGTCACAGAAATAAACTATATAATTCTTTAAAATAGAATTTTTATTTGGTATGCAACTACCAACAATTCCGCCTACCCCTATGATTTCATTATTAGAAGGATTTGTAACCTCTATATTATTAAAATTAACACATCCGATAATATAAGTAGTGTATTTGTCAGTAGGAACATATCCAATTAAACCGCCGACATTCGTTGTCCCTTTAATTATTGCACCGCTTGAACGAACATTATTAATTGTACCAGAAAATTTATTTGCTACACCTCCAACATCACTTAATTGATTTGATCCAATTGTTGAATTATTAGCATAATTAAATTCAATATCGCTAATAGTCCCATTTTTAATTTCGTTAAAGAAACCACCATTTGTATTTCCTGTTGTATTTCCTGGGATATTATTGATTGAATAATCATTACCCTCAAAACCGACAATGCAATCAATTTGCTCATGTGAACTTATTCCGCTTGGTTGATAATCTAAGTTTGTGATTATTTCAATATAGTCTCTTTTCCCTAATTCTATTTGTTCAAGTTTTCCAACATTTGGAACTTTGATATATGAATAATATCCGCCCCAACCTGTAGAACTTTGTAAATATCCACAATCTTTGTATGCACCAGCATTAAGCATTGGATAACCAAAATTATATTTAAAGTCTGAACCAAATCTAGTTATTATGTTATTAATTGATTTAACAAAGTCAGCGTTTGTATTGTTATTGTCATAAGCACTCATTTCATTAGTTGTTTTCTTTGTTGCGCCTGTTTGTTCTGTTTCAACGCCGTTTCTGTCGTAGTAAACATCGTTTAAAGTGCCCCCATTAAAGATTGGGTTTTCACCGGTTTCTGAATCAATTACTCCACCTTGTCTAATTGTTGTGTAGCAATTTGAAATATATCCGGCATTATTTTTTGCGCCGTTGAAAGAATACATTGCTCCATTATGAACAACGCCGTTTACATAAGAGTTAAGAATTGTTCCGTTATTTTCAAATACAAATCCAGCAAGTGCATTTTTAATTTGTAAAATTGCACCAGTATCTGAAATTAAACCGTTATTTGTTCCAACAACGCCAGAATTTATTGAATTTGTTTGATGTGATTCTTCGTAACTATTATCTTTATTGAAAACTTCAACAAGGTTTGCAAAAATTATGCCATTATTTATGTTTGCAATGCCGCTTGGAGCATCATTTTCAAGTGAATTGCCGTTTTCAAGTACATATTTTGATTTAAGAATAAACTTAAATCCAGAAACATAACCATAGTTGTTATCAATTGGAGAGTCTGATTTACTATCTGCAGAAACTTCCCATTTTTTACCGTTACCAATCAAATGAGCATTTGCATATATTAAAGCATTTTTTAGTGAAATATCGCCATTAGCAATATAATATTTCATATTTTTAATATCAAACGCTTCATTTGTGCCAAATTGGGAATTTGAATTGATATTTTCAGGTTTTAATTTACTGCCTGTTATTAATTCATCACCAAATAAGTCTTTATTATTTACAATAAATTCACTATTGCTGAGTGTAGAACTATTTGAACCGAAATCTTCTTTGTCAACTGCAAGATTGAACATATGTGAATAAGAATTGTCTAATGTATTATCGACTTCGCCAGTTGATTCACCATTGTTTTCACCATTGTTTTCATCATTTACTACAACATCTGGGGCTGAGCCAACAAGTGCACGGATATTATTTGCCTTATTTTCTGTTCCCAAGTTTGTGTTATAAATTGATGTTAAAGTGCGGTTTCCGCCAAATCTCCACCATGTGCCTTCTGTTGCAATTCCAACAACGCCACCGATGTAAAGATATTCAACATTCATATTATTTTCAAGCTTTATATTTCCCCAAGATTTTGTACCAATTACACCAACATAATCAGTTTTATTGTTTTCTTTTTCGCCACCATTTACTGAGCCAACAACACCACCAATGTTTGCAATTGTGATTGTGACTTCTGTGCCGTCGGTATCATTTCCTAAGTCAATTTGAATGCTTCCAGATACATAACCACCTTTTAGGAATGTGTGGTTCATGTATCCAACAAGTCCGCCGACATTAAGGCTTGAAATTGTTATTTCCGCAGAATTGCCTTTGTGAATATAAATTGCTCCACCTTTAAATGATGCTTTGTCAATTTTGCTTTGATTTGACAATACTATATTAACACCATTTTCAACTTTTGTATATTCTTTCGAATTTGCTCCAATTAAATATCCAACGATGCCGCCTAAATAAACATTGTTGTCTCCACCTGTTGTGATTGTTGCGTCAATATCACCATTGAAAGTGAAATTTTGTTCGTCTCCCTCTGAATTACCTATTGCAACTATTGTTCCTTTACCAGCTTTTGCGTCCTTATTTTCTACATCAACATATCCAACAATACCACCAGCATATAGGTTTTTACCAGTTACATTTATATTTGTATAAACATGAACTGTTCCGCTGATTGTTGCTGCATTTTGGTTGATATATCCAACAATGCCGCCTGTGTAGTTGTCTTTAGTGCCAGAAACAACTTTTATTTCGTTATTATCTGTTGCCTTGCTTGAGCCGACTGTGAGTGTTGCATTAATTGCAAGTTTAGCACCGATTGAACCGATAACTCCACCAACTGCAACAAAGTCGCTATTTTCTTTTGATTCGATTGAATTATTTACCAAAATGTTGCCATTAATGTTATTTTCTTCATTAATTGTTGTTAAGCCACTTGTATGTCCAATTAAACCACCGATTGCAGATTTAAATGTGCTATTTGACTTAACTTTAACATTTATTAAATTTTTATCTTTTGCATTGATTGTAATGTTGCTAAATTCGCCGTTTGCTTCACCAGCAAGTCCGCCAACATAGGCATAAGCGTAATTTGTGCCATTTTTGATTTCACCAGTTAAATTCATGCCGCTTTGAATGACAATATTTTGTCCTTTACCGAACATCAAACCAGCATAAACTATTCCAGTTTGAACTCCTGAAAAATCAATAGTTATATTTTCAATTCCATCGTAAACTTCATCAGTGTTATTTATAGTTGTTCTAGTTTCTGATTTTCCAAAATATCCGCCGATATAGGCGTCATTAGACACATCAGAATTAATACTAATTGAACAGCCTGTAACTATAACCTCAGATTTTGTTATCAAACTTTTTGAGTCAGTTAAATGACCTGCTAAATAACCAACAAGAACTTGATTATATTTAGATCCTTGTACGCTGATTGAGCTGTTTGTAAATGTTATATTTTCAATAGCATCAACTGCGCTCATTTCTCCTGAGAGCATACCAGCATTTACTTTTGAGTTATCATTTTCGCTTTCCAATATGAAATTTACATTTTCGAAATGAATATCTTTAAGATTTTCAATGACATCTATTGTGTTTGCCAAAACACCAACATTGCCGCCTGATGTTTTGATGTTTAATGATATCTTTTTTATTGTAATATTTTCAATAAGTGCATTACTTGTGATGTTGTCTGCAAGAAGCGTAGTTGCATGAACATTGCTGTTTTGTTTTGATGTATCTTCATAACCAAATGCAATATTTCTAATTACACCGCCATTAACATTGCTGAATAATGATTTTTCAGTCAAGCCGTTGATGTAATATTTTACGCCTTCTCTTTCGCCATAAAGTGTTCCTCTAAATTCTGATGGAACAAATGTTTCTTGAATTCCTGATAAATTGAAATACAATTCATTTTGACCAACAGATAAACCTGCAAGGTCTGCGCTCGTAAATTCTCCAAAAGTTGAAGAGTCATTTGGAACATATTTGTAAGGGTTAAATGCTGTTGCTGGGTCATCACCAATAATTACAACATATCCTTCGCCTGAATATTTCCAAAGTCTTTCAAAATCTTTTGGTTTTTCAATATATAAAACTTTTGAAATAACACCAAAGATGAGATATGGGAGCATATCGTCAGAGTCTTTTGCCCACATATTTGCATCCCAAGCATCGTTTGCTGCCAAGAACATTCTATTTAAGAGTGCTCCGTCTGCTGCAACGCCACCATAGTTGTCTAAGTTCTTGATTAAATCTTTAACATTATTAATGTTATTATTATTTAATATTAATTTAACATTATTAAATGTAAATGATGTGTTTGCAAAAACTTCAACGCCTATACGAAGATCGGTTAATTTTTTACCAACCAAACTGCCAATATTATTTACATTAAATGAAATAATGTTGCCATTTGCATCTAATTGATTTTGAACAGCTGTTGCAGTTAAGATTGCTACTCCATTTTCAGAAATCGAAATTGATTCTAAATAGTATGGAGCGAAATTTGTAATTTCATTAGACAATGTATTATTTTCTGCATTGTATGTTTTATATAATCTTCCGTCTTTCACATAAAGCGTATTGCCATCTTGGTTGTAACTCTTTTCGTAATTTGAATCTGTATTTATTGTCCAGTTATCTGAAATTCCTTCGCCAGTCCTAATAAAGTATTCATTATTAATTCTAATAATAATTAAAGAGTTATTGCCAAAAGGTTGGACAGTAGAAATTGATAAAGCATTTTCTATTCTAGATGCCATAAATTTATATACAACATTTAAATTACCAAAATTTGTTGTTAAAATTAAGTTATTTTCTTTATCAATTATTTTATTATCTGCTTTGGACAAGTCAAAACTATTTGAATTTGATACTTGTTCTAACGCTTCTAACAAGTTGCTGTTTTGTTTTGAATAGAAGTTGATTGCAACTGCGTGCTTGATTGTTGTTGAACCTTCATTCAAGCCAATCAAACCACCTGCCGTTGAGCCGTCAACATCGCCAAGAGCATAAACTTGGTCAAAAATTCCGTTAGAGTTATTGTAACCAATTAAACCGCCCGCATATTCCGCTGAACTTAATGAAACATCAACTTTTGCGTAACTATTTAATAAGTTGCCTGAAATCATTTGACCAACAAGACCGCCAACATATTGAACTTTAACATCGTTTGTTGTTATAACATCGCCAAACAATGTTGTATTACCATATCTTGATGAGCCATTTTTGTTATAACCAGC
The DNA here is from genome assembly GCA_937889705.1 of uncultured Bacillota bacterium. Lineage (GTDB taxonomy): Bacteria > Bacillota > Clostridia > Christensenellales > UBA1242 > UMGS687. The sequence goes on from CALBYO010000067.1 coordinate 5,762, forward strand.
GATTGAATCTTCAATTTGCTTTTGAATATCGTCTTCATGTTCAATTCTTATTTCTGACAAATCGCCTTTGTTAACACCAACAATACCGCCTGCTGTTGAGCCTGTTGAATTGATTTTTTGGTCAAAGTTTGCAGAACCAGAGATTTCAAAGCGAACATCTGATACTTTTGTGCTTTCGCCAACATAACCAATAACGCCGCCAACATAGAATGCTTCAACGATAATTGATTCGCCTGAAACTGCTAATTTGTTCACTTGTGCAGTTGAAACTGAAACAGTGCTTTCACCTGCTGATTTGAAGATATCAATAATACCAGCGATACCGCCTGCGTAACTCAAATCTGAGAATTCAGTTTGACTGCGTTTATATTCGCTATCGCCACGATAATTTGAAATAACTGAAATTGATGAAGAAAGGTTAGACAACTTGCTGTCACCTTGAACAACACCAACAATACCACCAATGACATTTACGCCATTGATTTCGGAACGATTTTCGCCCTTCAAGTTTGTTGCTTGCAAATCAATATTGATAAGTGATGATGAATATACAAGACCTGCAACGCCACCGACTGTAACGCCGTTACCTGCACTGACTTGTTTTACTGTAAGATTTACATTTTTGAAAACTGCGCCAGATACAATTTGACTGAATAGTCCAACGCTTGTATGTTCACTTAAAGCGATTTCAACATTTGAGATTGTTAAACCATTGCCGTCAAAAATTCCGCCTTGCGCTGTTGATTTTCCAGTCAAAGTCATGAGAGAAGATGCAACTTTTGTCGCTGCAATGTTTTGTAAATTATTAAAGTCAATATGTGAAATTAACCTGTAATTTCCAAATACTGTTCCGTCATTTTTGTTATATTTTTGACTAATTGCGTAGTAAGCATTTTCTTTTAAGCCTGTTTCTTGACCAAATGCCCTGTTAAATTCGTCTGCTGTTCTTATAATTATTGGGTTTTTAGAAGAACCATATTCATAATTTGTAACATAAGGGAATCTTCTTGCACCTTCTTGTCCGTTGTAATTTTCAATTAAATATCTAACTGAAATTGCAATTTCGTTTGCTGATGTAAGTGTGATTTCGCCATTTACATATCTCCAAACGCCATCAACTGCTGAACCGATAAGTTCTTTTGAGTCACTTGTGTATGCAAAACCATATAATAAGTCGCTATCAACTGTTGATGCCAAAATTGCGTATGCACCTGTTGAATATTTTTCTTCAAGAAGTGTTTCTGTATCATAATTTTGAACATAGTAGTAACAATTTGTAAATTTGCCAAGTTGCATGCTGTCACCCCTAGCATTGTTGCCTGAGAATGGCATACGAGTTGTCAATTTACCTGTTATTGTTGCTGCTGAATAACATCTTTCAACTTCGCCGGTTGTTGTATTTGAATAAACAAATCCTGAAACCAATCTGCCAGACAAACTACCGCCTAAAAGCAAGTTTGCATAGCAATCTGAAATTACTGAACTGTTTTCATAAACAAATCCTGCTGAAATGCCTTCTGCGTAAATTCCGCCGTCTGTGTAGTATTTACTATTGATTTCTGTAGCTTTTTTGAAAGATTTTACATAACTTCCAGTGATTATTCCACCAAATTCGTTATAAATTGCAAATCCTGCTGTTTTCGATGCTGTTCCAGAAACAGCCAGGTTTGTGATATAGCCGTTTGAGAAGAATGACGAAGCAATAACGCCGCCATTTCTTAAAACAACACCTGCAATATCTGCTTGACCAAGAAGTGTCAAGTGTTCTGCTGAAAAACTATAATCTGCCGACTTGTTTCCAGCAATGTCTGTCATAAACACTTTTGTAAATGTTGTATTTCCAACACGGCTGTTTGTAATTCTACCAGCGGCAAAATTTGTGATACCAAGACCAGCAATTTGAACTGTTGTGCTGTCTTTTTTCAATTTTCCATGATTTTCAGCGCTGAAATAAACTCTGATACCATTGCCGTCTGAATGAGATGCAAAACGATATGCTTTGTTTAAATCTTGATCAACTGAT
>CALBYO010000068.1 GCA_937889705.1 uncultured Bacillota bacterium
GTTCAATATCTCCATAAATCTTTTCTCCAAAAACATCATTTGCTGTTCCAATAACTTGTTCTTCTGGAATTACAACATTTCCTTCATCGTCTAGATTAAGTTCTTCTTTTGTATCTTCTTTTATTCCAACAGGCTCTTTGATAGGTTCAAATTTTTGAAGAATATCCAAAACTTCCTTAGGAGCATTAAATATATTGCCTACATTTTGGAATAAGAAATTGCTCATAAATCCACGACGAACAACTTCTTTTGCATGAATAGATCTTGGTATTGATAAGACTTTTTCAGCGTCAAGTTCAATCATTTCGCCATTTGGATCTTCTCCATATACAGGGAAGAAGTTAAGAAGTTCTCTTACATGTTGTTTTCTTGTGTCAGAGTCGCCTCGACCATTTGCTGTGTCAGCCATAAGGTCATTTGCAAATTCTTCAACAATAGTAAGCGTTCTTGCAGGGTCAAAGTCAAATACATAAGAATTTTGTTTTCTGTAACTTTCACTTCCATTTTTGAATAAACATGGATTTTGTGCCCTAAATGCCGATTGCATGTATAGGGCAGGGCTTTTTACATTTGAAAGCATCATAACAGCAGTCCACTCTGGAATAGTAATGCCGGTTGTAAGTTGACCTACGGAAATAGTGATTGTTTTATCATTATTTTTAATTGCATCAACAACTTTGTCATAAGAATTTTTGATATTCTTATCAAAACTTATTTCATCACTAGAATTTCCTTCATTGTCTATCTTGCCATCGCCAGCAGCAAGGACAATTTTGTAATCTTTGAAAACTTCATGATTTTGCAATTTTTTAGCGAGAGCCTTTGCGCTGCTAACATATTTAAGTAACCACAATGTATGCTTTAATTCTTTTCTTAATTCTTCTGTTGAAAATGGAAATTTTTCTTGTTTTGTTAAAGCATCAAGAAACTTATCAACTGCATCATTATGTATAAATTCACCGCTAGCATTTGTGTCAAAAAAGTCGTTTAAGTCCCAGCAAAAGGCTTCATTTTGTCCATCATTGTCAAAGTCTGCACCTTGTTCCACTTTATCACGAACAATGTCAGACATTTTGTATGTAAACAAATTAAGTTGTGGCAAATTTGCGTAAGGATTTTCTTCTTCGCTTGATTCATTCCATTCATGCTTTGCTTTTTGCTCATCAGCATAAGTCCAGTTATAAATTGCTTTTGGTGGAAATTTATCATTTGCAAGTGCTTTAAAAGGTGTGCCAGATAAGTGAAGGGTATATCTTCTTTTTATTTGGTCAAATGCCACATCGGTTTTGTAAGTATCAACTCCTTCGTGTGCTTCATCAATAACCAAAACATCCCATTCAAGGTCTGCAACTTCTCTAAGTTTATCAAACATACCACCAAAATATATTGAGCCTTTAAGGTCTTGAAGAGACACAAATTCTATGCAACCTTTGTGATTTTGTTCAGATATTAGGTCAAGATATTTTTCTCTTGATAATACATATTTTTTATCTTTAAGTCCATCAACATTGCTTACAAAATAATATCCCGATTCTGTTCCCATAAACTTAACATAATCATCATACCATGAGTTTGCAATAGCAGGTCTGTTGGTTACAATAAGTATTTTGTTAATGTCAGGAAGTGACTTGCACAAATCATAAGTTGATAAAGTTTTGCCAAATCTTGGCTTTGCATTCCACAAACATTCCGCTTTGTGAGAGTTGTCCAAAAAGTAATCTTTTGTTTGTTTTACGGCATCTTTTTGTTCTTTTCTTAAAACATAAGGGATAACACCTAATGACTCTAAAACACCTTTATCTCTTTTAAACTTGCCAAACAAAATATACGATTCATCACCAGAAATATAAAACCATTCTGGGCAACCTTCGCTATCTGGTTTTGGGTCTTTTCTTTTAATATCGTTTTTAGTTAGATATGAGTGAAACTCTTTATCCGTAAATCTTGTTTTCCCATCAGAGAAAATTGCAAGATCTTGCCATTCTTTTTTTGCTACAACATCTACTGTTTGTGTCTGCTCTTTTATTCTTGCATCAACATCTCTTTCAGTGTATCCAATCTTTGTCCAGCCATCGTGATACACAATCCCAGGGGTGGTGTAAGCATAAATCATAGGAGCAACTTTTTCCGCTGTTTTAATTTTTATCTTTGCCATTATTTCATCTCCTTTACATGAGATTCAATAAAGTCGATTTCGTTTTGCTCTAGTCCATATTTTTTATATAACTGCAAATCAATTTCATGTATAGATTTTGACCAATCTATATCAGATTTGTCTGTAAAATCTTGAAGGGGAACAAATCCAAAGCAATCTTTATAATTAAACACTGCCGTTTTCTTTATTCCAACCATTGCTCTAAAATATTTAGTCTTTACATATTTTAACAAATTTTCTGCTTCAATTTTATCTTTAAATTGACCTACTTGAAGAAATGTATCAGTGCAGACAGTCATTGGCGTGCCAATGATTGGCGTGCTAAACACCTCGCCAAAGGCACCACTGCCATTGGCTCGGGGTATAAACACTTTCCAATTATTTGCTCCGTCCAAATTCTTTTTTAATTCATTATTAGGTATATATCTAGTAGTTCTTTTTGCATTTAACAAACCATAGACCATATAGTCATCATCGCAAATTTTTGTTTCGCTAATACGACTTACTCCTTCGTTGTTTTTAACAAATAAATCAGAAACGAAGCCGAACGGATTCCATGAAGACACTAGTGTCTTCAAGGAATCACTAGACTGATTCCTTGATTTTCTTAAAATTGAAATAAGTTCTGGAAAACGAATGATTATATTATCAGCTTCTCTAAAAGACACCTTTGCATATTTCTTAATTCCGTTTTCCACAAAAGTATAATCTACTTCATTTTTTGCATAATCTTCATCATAAACATAAAAACAAACTCCACCTTTTATGTCAACATTACTAAACAAATCAATTGAGTTCGGGTATAAAACGAAGGATTTAATATGATCACCCTCTATCATCTCTTCAATAAAACCTTTTGTTTCTTTGTATGGACCACTTTCGCCAGATGTCCATCTTGCAGGCATAATAAGAGATACTTTTCTTCCAATTGTTTTTGCTCCTCTTACAAAATCAGGATAAACACTTTTTGACATTTTATTGCTAGTGTTCATTTCTTGATAAGGTGGATTTCCTATAACAAAATCAAATTTCATACGCTTTTCTCCTTTGAAAAATTTAATTGATCTTTTGGTTTCCCAGTTTAATATTTTGCAGTAAATTCCAGTGTGCTTACTGTTATCGTTTTTTGCACAACGTAAACAAGGCTCTGTTTCT
>CALBYO010000069.1 GCA_937889705.1 uncultured Bacillota bacterium
ACGACGCTCTTCCGATCTAGTTTTCATGAAGTTTCAGAATCTCCTGCAATGACATGGGCAAGGCAGTCTGGCAAGCCTCAATATGAAGAGCAAGATTGGGAATACACGCCACTTCAACGCGGCGCAAATAAGTTGTTTAACTACGCGTTAGAACAAGAAAATTTGACAAGAATTTATATGGACGGCAGTGGAGCAACTCCACGCGACATTGTAACAAAAAATAGAAAAGATGAAAGACAAAAAGTTGCCGCTGCAATCGCTAGTGCAAGTATTCAAAGCGAGCAGTCGAGCCAACTTACAAATAATCAACAACAAGCAAATAATAAAATTGAAAATGAATTAGGAAATTAAAATGGCAGAATTTGAATTTGAAGTATTGCATACATGCAAACAAAGCGGGGCAAGAATAGGGCGTTTTAAAACACCACACGGCGTTATTGAAACACCTGTTTTTATGCCAGTTGGAACACAAGCAACAGTCAAAGGTTTGAGAGTGGAAGATTTGAAAGACCTAAACGCTCAAATCATTTTATCAAACACATATCATTTATTTTTGCGTCCAGGCAGTAAAGTTATAAAAAATGCTGGCGGATTGCATAAATTTATGAATTGGGACAGACCAATTTTAACGGATAGTGGCGGCTTCCAAGTATTTTCTTTGTCAGATTTAAGAAAAATCTCAGACGAAGGCGTTGAGTTCCGTTCGCACTTATCTGGCGAAAAGCACTTTATAACACCTGAAAGATGTATGGAAATTCAGGAGGACTTAGGCTCTGATATTATCATGGCATTCGACGAATGTACTCACGGACTTGCAAGTTATGAAGAAGCAAAAGTCGCTTGTGAAAGAACATCAAAATGGATAGAACGCTGCTATAACGCACACAAAACAACAAACCAGATGCTTTTCCCTATCATTCAAGGAAATATGTATAAAGATTTGAGAAAAAAGAGCCTTGACGAAGTGTCTAAATTTGCGAGATGTGGCATTGCCGTTGGCGGACTTTCTGTTGGCGAACCAAAAGAAACAATGTATGAAATTTTGGACTTTTTGCAACCACTTTATCCTGAAAATATGCCAAGATATTTGATGGGTGTTGGCAGTCCAGATTGCTTGATAGAAGGTATCGCAAGGGGAATTGATATGATGGATTGCGTGCTTCCAACGCGTATTGCAAGGAATGGAACAGCGCTTACATCAAAAGGTAAAATGACAATCCGAAATGCGGAATTTAAAGAAGATTTAAGACCTATCGAAGAAGATTGTGATTGCTATGCTTGCAAGCACTACACAAGAAGTTATATTCGTCATTTAATCAATGTAGATGAAATGCTTGGCGCAGAACTTTTATCAATTCACAATTTAAGATTTTTAACAAGACTTACAGAAAAAATTAAAGAAGCAATTTGGCAAGATAGACTTCTAGATTTCAAAGAAGAATATTTAAAAGATTTCAAATGGTAAATATAAATCGCGAAAATTCTTCAAAAAAATCATATTATTTTGTTTGAAAATTGTCAAAACTTATGTTATATTAACAAAGGAGAATAAATATGGCATTAGCACTACTCGCAGCAACATTCGCACAAATAGCAATTCCAGTTTTGGTTGTGTTTGTTATTATGCTTTTGATTTTTGCTTTTGCAATTTAATTATAGGAGATTTATATGAGGTTTTTATTAGAAGAAGGCGCAGCAGCAGCTTCAAGTGCAACACAATGGATTTTGCCAGCAGTTTTGTTGGTTTTGGTTATCGGTATTTTTGTTTTAAACTATTTCCGTTCTAAAAAAAGCAAAGAAAATATGCAAAATATGGTCAACAACATTAAGGTTGGTGACAAAGTTAAAACATATAGCGGCTTCTATGGAAAAATCATTGAAATAACAGAAACAACAGACGGTAAAGTTGCGGTTTTGGAAACAGGTAACGATGGCAACCATGGATATGTAAGCATTGATATGAACGCTATCTACGCTATTGACGAAAAGAAACCAGTTGTTTTAGATGCAAACGGAAATATAATTGACCCAGATGCAAAAGCAGAACCTGCTCAAACACAAAATGAAATAACAGAAGAAGTAAAAGAAGAAAAAGTTGAAGTTAAAGAAGTTGAAACTCCTGTTGAAGAAACAAAAGTTGAAACAGCAGAAGAAAAGAAACCAAAAGCAAAAAAATCAACTAAAAAAACAACAAAAAAAGAAAATAATTAAAGAGCAAAATAATTGCTCTTTTTTTATTTATTAAAATAATAAAAAATTAATTAAAAATAATTTTTTGGTTAATTTAAACAAATTTTAAAAAAGGTATTGACAACATATTTGAATTGTGATATATATAATAGCGGAAGCAACCCCCAATTATTGTTTCCACTTTGAGAGAGGCCTTATTTGTTTTCACCTCTCTCCTCCTTTTTTTTAATTTTAAGGTGAGGCATTTTGCCTCACTTTTTTTGTTGATAATTTTGTTGGAGTATGATACAATAGGGTCATGAAAATTAAAAGTGCAGAATTTTTAACAAGCGTTGCTAGCAAAGAAAAATTTATAAACTCAAATTTGTTTGAGTTTGCTTTTGTTGGCAGAAGTAATTGTGGAAAAAGTTCGCTTATTAACGCACTTGTAAATCAAAAAAAACTTGCTAAAACTTCCAGCACGCCCGGGCTTACAAAACTTGTCAACTACTTTTTAATCAATGCAAAAGTGAAAGACTTTAATGCTAATAAAAATTTTGAAATCAATTCAAAAGACGAAACATATCCTTGTTTTTTTGTTGACCTTCCAGGTTATGGCTTTTCAAGGGCGGGCAAGGTTCATCACGAACTTTGGTCAAATTTGATTGAAGATTATTTTAGATATCCACAAAACTTAAAATGTGTTTTTGTGTTGATGGATATTAGGCACGAGCCAAGCAGTTTGGACGAGCAAATGCTTTTGTATTTATATTCTAATAACATACCTTTCAAAGTTATCGCAACAAAGGCGGATAAAATTTCAAAAAGTAAAATAAACGAAAATGTTAATTTAATGGCAAAAAAATTAAAAATAACTGCAAATAATATTTTTGCAGTTTCATCTGAAAATAAATATAACTTAAATTTAATTTTGAATTATTTTAATAATTTTTTTGAAATAAATAATTAATTTTTTATATTTTCTTCATATTTTTCATCAATATTTTTCATGGAATAAAGTCCATGATTTTTATTTATGATTTTATATGCCGCATCAAGTGCACCTTTGGCAAAAACATTTCGAGAATAAACCTTGTGAGATAATGTTATTGTTTCATCGTCATTTGAAAAGATTAAGTCATGAGTGCCGGTTTCGCTACCAATTCTGAAAGAGTGCATACAAATCTCATTTGCATTTCTTTTGCCGCTGGTTGTTGCTTCAACAGACAAGTTAGGGCAGGCTGATAAAACAGCATTTAAAATTGACTTGGCAGTGCCGCTAGGGCGATCCAATTTCGCGTTATGGTGCGTTTCTGAGATGTCTACGGAAAAACCCTTGGACACGAACAAATCGCTTGAATTTTGGGCAAAATTGAGCATAAAATTGGCACCAAATGACATGTTCGGACTTAATAGAATGGGTATTGTTTTTGCTGCGTTTTCTATTGCGCTTAATTCATTTTCATTTTGGCTTGTGCTGCAAAAAATAACTGGGGTTTTAGTTCTAAGAGCGTAGGACAAAATGTCAAAAGTTGCACTGTGATTTGAAAAGTCAATTATTACATCGACTTTTTCTTTGATTTTAGAAACATCAGTATAGCAAACTATATTTTCGTAATTTTGATATAAATTGTCCACACCAAAAACAACTTCAACATCATTGTAGTTTTTGCTTTCATAAAGCAAGGCTTGTCCCATTTTGCCATTAATTCCCCAAATAGCAATTCTCATAAAAAATCTCCAAAAATATGTATATGAAAAAACAAGTCCTAAAATTCGGACTTGTTTTTTTAATTATCTAGCTAGCGACCTTCTAATTTTTTCATACGCGGCTTTTACATTGTCTTTGTATGAAGTTCCAGGTTGAATACTGTTGTTAGATGAGCCAGACAAGCAATAGTTGTACGCAGCGATTGTACCAGTTAATATTGGCTCTCTGATAACTTGTAGGGCATAAGGGTTATTTGTTGTGTTAAATGTGACATGTAAATTGTTATAAATTCTTAGTCCTTTGCCTTCAAAAGTCAATTCGCCTTCAAGAGTCATAACGCCAATATGTAAATATTTTTCGCCATTATATGTCTTGAATAGATAACCATAGTTATTTAAAATTGTGGTCAATTTCTCGCCAATAATGTTTTGAACAATGCTTGCTGTTTCATCGCTCATGCCGCCGAAATTAATTTCGTTGACGAGTGAAAGTGGTTGCCATGTATAAAAATCTGCAAAACCGTAAAAGTTTATGTATGAATGTTGCTTAGATTCAGTTTCGTTTGTTGTTGCATTTGAGATAGGACCAAGCAAGTTGTTATCAAATATACAACTATCCACATTCGCTATGTTTGGATTATTCTGCAAACTGCTTGAATAGAGCAATACGC
>CALBYO010000070.1 GCA_937889705.1 uncultured Bacillota bacterium
AAAGAAAAAGCATTCAATGTTTTGCGTTCAAAACTTTATGATTTCTACAAATCACAAAAAGACAAAGAATATGCCGACAACAGGAAAAGTCAAATTGGTAACGCTGAAAGATGTGAAAGAATTAGAACATACAACTATCCACAAGGCAGAATAACAGACCATAGAATCAACTATACTGTTTACAATCTAGAAGACTTTTTAGACGGCAACATTGAAGATTTGCTTGAAAACTTGGCAATAGCTGACCAAAAAGCAAAACTTGAAGCCGCATTAAATAATGAAAACTAAACTGCAAAAATTTGCAGTTTTTTTATTAACTCATCAAAATTAGAGTTGAAATTTTATATAAAGTATGATATTATATGTTTAGAGGTGAATTATGGGTAAAAAAGTTAATAAAGGTTTTTTTAGTTATTTATTTATTTTCTTAGGAATTGCACTCGCTTTCGTCTTGGTTTGCGCTGTAATTATGCTTTGCAATCCAGGAACAAAAATCTTTGGTTTGAGTTATTACAAACTTGAAGGCTCAGTTAAAGACTTTACTTCCGCAGTCGTATACGACTCGAACGGTGAACCTGTCAAAAATGAAGACGGAACAAATAAAACGATTGAACTCAACACTGCAACAACAGATGTAAACAACTTTAAGACTATTGAAATCAATTCAAATTTGTTTGATGTTGAATTCGCTCAAAAATCAGAAGATGACGCTGCTGGCGCAAGGCAACTTCTTTCAATATTGATTGACGCTAACGCAAAAGGCTTTACAAAAGGCGAAATTACAAGATTAAAATTCTCACCAAAATATTTCCAAGACACAAAAACATTGCAATTAAATTTGGAAGTTCCACAAGGATTTATTAACTTCAAAAGTTCAAACAAAATCACAGTTCAATTACCAAAAGATTTTGCAGGCGAATTTAACATTGTTGTAAACTCACAAGCAGGAAATGTACAACTTGGCGGCTCAGATGGAACATCATACACCCCAAATACACTAACCGCTTCATCAGTTAATGTTACAACCACAACAGGAAATATCACAACAACAAAATATTTCAAATCAGTCAATATATTAAAAGACTGCTCACTTAAAACAGACTCAGGCAGCATCACATTTGATAGACCACTTGTCTGCAAAGATTTAACAGTCACAACAAAAACTGGCGAAGTTAAATTAACAAACGACATCATAACTGTTACTTCAACTTTTACTTTCAATGCAGATCATTCATATTTAACTTTAAATAAAATCACTGCACCAGTTATTAACTTTGCAGCAAAAAGCGGAAAAATTTACGCTGGCGAACTCACAGGAAATGTTGAATTTTCAGACTTAACAAACAACTGCGATTTCCAAGTATCATCTATTGATGGCTTCTTAAAAATCGGAACATTAAACGAAGAAAATATTTCAACAAAAACAAATGTTGTTATCAAAAAATATGTTTCTAGCTTATGTAATATCTGCACAACGGGCGACATAAACATAACAGAAATTAAAGGCACAACAAAAATTAGAACAGAAAACGGCAATATAAACATCGCAAAAGTCAATGGCGAACTTGATATAACATCACTTTCAAGTGCAATAAATTTAGGAAAAATTGCTGACGAAAATGGCGAAGTTGTATCTGCTGGAATAAATAAAAAAGTTTTGATTAGCGGCTCAGAATATGCAAATATCACAGCATATTTCAATAGCGTTGAAGATGGCTCAATAATTAACACAACAAAAGGCAAAATGGAAATTTATTTAAGCACTAGCGTTTCATGCGACATCACAGCAACCGCTAAGATCGTAAGCCTTAACGATATTCAAAGAGATGTTCCATTTTACTACACAGTAAATTCAGGAACTAAAAAATTGACATTGACTGCACCAAATGATAGCATTACAATTAAAAATATGTAAAAATAAAAATCACAGTTTCCGCTGTGATTTTTTTAACAAAAAAAAGAGCAAAACTGCTCTTTTTTATTATTCTCCTTTAAATGGAAGAAGTGCCATAATACGCGCTCTTTTGATAGCTTCTGTTAATTCTCTTTGGTGTTCAGCGCATACGCCTGTTTGCCTTCTTGGCAAAATTTTGCCTTTTTCTGTTACGAATTTTCTAAGTTTGTTTACATCTTTATAGTCGATGCTTTCAACTTTATCAACACAGAAAGTGCAAACTTTTTTCTTTGATTGTTTTTTAAACTTTTTGCGTTCTTCTGTTTTAACTTCGCTCATATTAATTCTCCTTTATTAGAATGGTAATGTATCATCATCAATAGGTTGAAGTTCTGCAACATCTTCTTTCTTTTCTGCTGCATCACCTGCTCTTGATGCTAAAAATTCAACTTCATCAGCTGTAATTTCAGTGATATATCTCTTTGAGCCGTCTTGTGCATCATAACTTCTTGTTTGAATTGAACCTATAACTGCACATTTGCTGCCTTTTTTAAGATATTTGCTGCAATTTTCAGCTTGTGATCTCCAAGCAACAATGTTTAAGAAATCTGTTTCTCTTTCACCGCTTGCACCAACGAATCTTCTTGAAACTGCAAGAGTGAATCTGCAAACTGAAATTCCTGAGTTTGTTGTTGTTAGTTCAGGATCTTTTGTTAAATTTCCGATTAAAATAGCTTTATTCATAAAAACCTCTTAAATTATTTTTTTATAATCATTTGTCTTACAACATTTTCAGTGATGTTCATTGTGTTATTGATAACAGCAACAGCTTCTGGATTTGCGTTGAAGTTTACAAGAACATAAAAACCTTCATTTTTGAAATCTATTGGGTATGCAAATTTTTTCATGCCCCATTTATCAGTTCCAGCAATTTCGCCACCATTTTTTTCGATAAGTGCTTTAACTTTTTCTATAACACCTTCTCTTTGTTCTTCGGTTGCACTTGCAGAAATGATATACAAGAGTTCATACTTGTTCATATTCTACCTCCTTTTGGACAGTCTCTTGAACTTAATCAAGGAATACTGGTTTTCTTGCCTAAACAAAAAAACAAGGACTTTTTCAAGTCCCTGTTATATTATCACAAGTAGATTAAAATTGCAAGTGATTTTGAAATATTTATTCTTTTTCAACAATCAAACTTTCAGTTGTCAAAAGTGTTCCTGCAACGCTGGCTGCATTTTGAAGCGCCGACAATGTGACTTTTGCTGGGTCAATAATTCCAGCGTCAAACATATTTACAAATTCGTCTTTCAAAGCATCATAGCCAAAATCTGGGTCATCATTTTTCAAAATCTCATTGATGACAACTCCGCCGTCAACGCCACTGTTTAAACAAATTTGCTTGATTGGTGCTTGCAAAGCCGTTCTAACAATCTCTGCACCCGTTTTTTCTTCGCCGTTTAAACTATCAATAAAGTTTTGCAATTTAGGTGCAATTTTTAACAATGCAGTTCCGCCGCCAGTTACAATGCCTCCTATGGTCGCCGCTTTTGTTGCAGAAAGTGCATCTTCAATTCTCAGTTTCTTTTCTTTCATTTCAACTTCGGTCGCCGCGCCAACATTGATAACCGCAACACCGCCAGAAAGTTTCGCAAGCCTTTCTTTTAGATTTTCTTTTTCATAATCAGATTTCGTATTTTCAATTTGTGTTTTTATGAGTTGAACACGCTTTGCTAACTGATTTTTATCTCCCATACCTTCAACAATAGTCGTGTTATCTTTGTCAACTCTTACAGACTTAGCCCTGCCCAACATTTCTAATGTGACTTGCTTTAAATCTTGCCCCATTTCTTCGCAAACAAAAGTTCCACCTGTAAGCACCGCAATATCTTCCAACATTTCTTTTCTGTTGTCACCAAATGAAGGTGCTTTGACCGC
>CALBYO010000071.1 GCA_937889705.1 uncultured Bacillota bacterium
AAAGATTTTGATGTCGAAATTGAACATGTTGGCAGCACATCAATTCCTGGATTAAGTGCAAAACCTATAATTGATATTGCTATTGGCGCTCATGATGTTGAAACAATTAAAAAAATGGAACCTGTTTTGGCGGCTCATGGTTACGATATGTTGAATTCTCTTGAAGACAAAGGCGAAATTTTAGCAAGAAAAGGGCCAACAACTTGCAGAACTCATTACATTCATATCCAAGTTTTAGGAAGCGAATACTGGAACGAATTTATATATTTTAGAAAATATTTGCTTGAACACCCTGAATACATAAAAGAATATGAGAATTTGAAAAAAGAACTTTCTGTAAAATATGCTGATGAACGCAAAAAATACACAGCAGCAAAAAATGACTTCATTACAAGCGTTTTAGAAAAAGCATACAAACTATATAATGTAAATTAAAAAAGAACCTACTTAGGTTCTTTTTTTATTAATATATTTATAATTTGTTCGTCACCCATTTCGTTTATTTTTAATTTGTTTTCAATATTGGTGCTCTTAATACTTTTGTCTTTATATCCTAAAATTTCAATGTCATTTGATATTCCAAAGAGCAAATTTTTCAAAACGCTTTGGTATCCCATATACGTATATACAACCTTGTTTGAGCCAAATATTTCTTTGATTCGTTTATTATCTTTTAAAACATCTAAATTATTTATATACACATATTTGATTTTTAAATCAGGTTGATTTTTGTCCAAAAATTCTTTGATGCGTAATTGTTGGCTAAATAAATAATCACCTGTCGAAGCATTTATGATATCTGCATTTTTACAATGATTTAGATATATAACATCATTATCATTCCTATTCAAATTTGATTTGGCATTGATATTTTTCGAAATTGTAATAACATTGATTTGATTTTTACTATTTAAACATTTGCTCAAATTTTTTAAAAGTGCATTTGAATTTGTTGGATAATAGCAGTGCACATTTTCATAATTCTTAGATAAAAGTGCTGACACAAACTCTTGGTTTTGGTGCGAATAAGTGTTTTCAAACGCAGTGCTTGTTAAAATAAAATTCAAACTAGGTTTTTCACATCTCTTTGCCATTTCAGATTGGTAAATGTATTTTTGATACTGACTTACCATGCTGATAAAAACGCTTGCAAAAGCTTCATAAGTTACAAAAAGTCCGTTATTGCTTGCTTGTGCATAACCTTGAAATACACCTTCTAAAACATTCTCGCTTAAAAGTTCTAAAATGTTTTTATTTAAGCAATTAAGCCCTGCAAGTTTATTTGAGTTTATTTCGTCAGGCGAAAAAATAAAAATTTTATTTTCTTGCATCAAACTTTTTAATGAGTTTTCCAAATTTTCAAAAGTTGATAAATTTGCATCACATTTTAATTTGACTGGCAACAAATCTTTTTCGCTTACAAAGAAATCGTAGTCATAGAAATCGAGAATTTCTTTTAATTTGCTTTCAGTTAAATTAAACTTATATTTGTCTTTCCATTTATTTAAAATTTCAACTTTTTCATTTGCCGCCATTTTCGCAAGTGGATCTTTATGCGATAAAATATTTCCTTCAACTGATATAGTTTCATCGCAAAGTCCTGTCAAGCCTTTGTTAGATTTAAAAATTATAACTGGCGATTTTTTATCATTTTTTAACAATTTATATGCTTTTTCAAGTGTTTTTTCAATTTTTTTATGATTTACTGAGCAAAAAAGCGGCTCAAAGCCAAAACTTTTAAAGAATGATTTTATTTCATTCTTTGACATTTTTGCAAAAGTTGAAGTCGAACACATTTTGAATTTATTCAAATTTATTATAGGCAAAACTTTATCAGATTTTTGAACTTTATTTAGTTGCCAACTTGCCATAAGCGTTGCAGTTTCACATTCTCCGTCACCAATTAAGCAAGGTAAAATATCTATCTCAGAATTTAAGCAATAACCATAAGCGAACGCTAAACTATATCCAAGTTCCCCACCGTCAAATAATGTTGTTGGATATTCTGGATTGACCTCAGAGCGAATCTTTGCTCCAAAATTTTTTATTAACTCGCCCAAACCTTCAAAATTGTTTGGATATTTGTGGTCAACTTTGAACCATGAATTTGTAAGCCACAAATTAGCACTAACGCTTGAACCAGCATGCCCTGTTCCAACCAAAATGTTCGCTTTTAAATTATGCTTTTTAAAAAGATTGATTAAATGAAGATACAAAAAATTAATTGACGGACAAGCCCCCCAATGTCCAAACGACCTATCTTTCAAATTTGAAATTTGCAATTTTTTATCAAAATTAACAAAAGAATTTAAGTAATTTTGAGATAAAGTTATGTAATTTGCAAATTTGAAACAATCTTCAAAAAATTTTTTATCTTTCACTTTTATTTCCTTACGCATTTATATGGTTTGTTTTGATATGCCGTATAAAACAAACTACGATAATTTTCCCATGATTGTGGCATCGCTAAATTATTTTGATAAATCTTTTCAACAATTTTTCGAGCATCTAAATAATATTCAAATTCTTTTGCACTTTGACATCTATAATTTTCTTGTTCGGAAGTGTAATTTTGATAAATTTGAATGTCAGGAAATTTATTAAAATGCGGTTCAAATTCTTTTAAGTGTTTTTCAAATACATCTAACTCTTCCAAGCCCAAAATATACATAAATGAAACTTCAAAGCCTAAACTTCTTGCATAATCGGCAAGCGCCAAACTCTTATCAAGAGTTAAACTTGCTTTCTCCTTTCTCATAATAAGTTCTCGGCCCTCAAATTTTTCCGTTGTTATGTATAAAGTGAATTTTCCGATTTCTTTTTTTATCAAATCTAAATACTCGTAAGTTCTAAGTTGCGAACCAATATATGAAATTCTGCCATCAAAATTGAATTGTTTCAAAGTCTTTTTAAGCATTATTAAATGATTAACCAATTCTAATTCGGAAGGGAAACAACCCGTGCAAACAGTTATATTTTCAAGATTTGATAAATCTTTTAAATTATTTTCTTTTAAAATAACTCTAAAATATCGCAAAATTGCGTCTTCTGTTATAAGCCCTTCATCTTCTTCGCTTTCTAACCTATATGTTCCGCAAAACTTGCAACCTTTGCATTGACTTCTAAAATTCGAGTTCAAGGTCATGGCATTAAGCCCTTTGCGGAAATATGTGCTTGTGCAAGTGTCTTTTTCAATTTTGTTAATTTTGCCAACACATTTGTCAGCCAAATATAATTCTTTATTTCTTATCTCAAAAGGAGTTGGATATGTGTTTACGCAGACTGCGAAATAAAATTCATCATCGTAAGTGTTAAGCGTCATGTAAAACCTAATACGATTGTCTTCGCAATTCATTTTTACACCGTATCTATTAAGTGCAATAAGCAAAACATCTTCGCAAGGCATATTATATTTTTCTGCCAGCATTTCAATATCTGAATAATTATGAATATTCATTATTGCTCTCCTTCAATAGTTATTAAATTTTTGCCATTTTCTTTGCTTTCGCTTAACATCATGTCAAGTTTGTTTAAGTTTTCTTCCATTGACAACTCATAATTGTAATGTGCAATGCCAAAACTGCATGAAGCTTCACAATCTCGAATTATGTTGCTGTTGATATTTTGACAACGCTCTTTAAGCAAAGGCAAATCTTGCTCCTGAGTTAAAATAAACATTTCGTCACCGCCGAACCTAAAAACAAGTTCTGGCTTTTTAAATTCGCTTAAAAAAATTTCACCAATTCTTTTTAAAACTTTATCTGCGTTAAAACGACCTCTTGTGGAATTAATTTTCTTAAAATTGTCTATATCGCCAAAAATAATTGAAAAATTGATTTTTTTATTAACCAAACTTGTTAATTTTGCCATTAAATGATTTTTATTATAAAATCCTGTTAACTTATCTATTTCCGCCGCCAAAATTAAATCTTTCAACGAAGTTATATCTCTATAAACAACCTTGCGACAATCATTCGCATTTTGAACTTCTTCTAAATAAACTTTATTTTCAAAATAAAAAATGTTTGGATACAAAACATCTTGATTTAACTCAAAATCAAAATTTTTTTCCAAAACATTTCCATTTTTATCAATAATTTTAAATATATTATGATTTTCTTCCATATCTCAATTACTATTATATCAACATTTTATCGTTCTGAATATGCCAAAATTTAATAGTTAGTATAAACAATTTTTATAAGTTTTTTAAATACTCTTCACAAACATTTACAAATTCGTAAATATACTTGCTGCTATTTGCATTGTCATAAATTAAATACACATCGTCTGCTGGCAAATCTTTTAACCCTTCTACAACAACCATTTCGCCGCTATCAATTTCTGGCTGAATAGATTCTCTCATAAAATAGCCAACTGCATCGCAATTTTTTATAACCTGTTTTATCAAATTAGAATTTGGGATTTCCATGATAACATTGTTTGGAGATATCCCATTATTTTTGAAGTATTCATTTAAGCATCTTCTTTTTTTCGATTCCAAAGGCAAAATTAATGGCCAATCTGAAATTTTTTCAACATTTGATAGCAACTCTTTGTTTTTCTCAAAAAATTCTTTTGAGCAAGCAAAGCAGTTTTCTGATTGACGCAAATAAACATTTTCAATATTTCTATTGAATACTTCAAGTTTATTTTTGTCAAACAAAATGCTAATGTCGTGCCTATCAAACATAGCAGTCAAAGTTCTTGATTCGTTAATAACAATTTCCAACCTGCAAGCGGGAAATCTTTTGTGAAAAATATTTATTATTTTTGATAGATATGTATCCGCAAGTCCTCTCAAAGAGCCAATAACAATCTTTTGTTTAAAGTTTTCATCGCTGAATAAAATTTGTTCAACCGCTTTAAGTTTGTGATATAATTCTTCACCATCTTTTGTTAGAACAAAATTTCTGCTATTTCTATCAATCAATTTTTTGCCAAGTTCGTCTTCAAGTTTCTTAACGCTATAACTCAAAGAAGGTTGCGAAACCATAATTTTGTTAGACGCATTTGAATAACCTTGAAATTCAACAACATAAAAGAAATATTTATAATTGTTAAGATTGATGTTGTCCATATTCACCTCTTTATTACTTATAATAACATAAAGTAAAAAATAAAGCAAATCATTATATGTTGACAAATTGCATGGTATGTGCTAAAAATAAATATATGAATAATTACAAATTTTGGGAAAAATATAATCAAATTTGTTTAAACAAGATTGACAACTTGCTTCGCGTTTTAGACCAAGAAAAAGTGGATAAAATCTTGGTCGATTTACATATTCATTCCAATCACTCGTCTGACGGAAAACAATCTTTGGATTTTATTATTGACGAATGTAACAAAAAAGGGTTTAAAATTATTGCCTTAACCGACCATGACGATGTTAAAGTCTTTAATGAACTTTATAAAAAAATCAAAAAAAATCAGTTGCCAGAATTTCCTATTATTCTAACCGGCGTTGAACAAACTGTAAGTTTTCCAGCATACCAAACAATGTGCCACATTGTTAAACTCTTTATTAACCCATTTGATAAAGAGTTAAAAAACGATTTAATTAAGTTGAATAATTCATATTATAATCGTGCTAAAATACAAGTTCAAAGAATTCAAGAAAGTCCTGTCTTGCACGAAATTTTTGAAAAATACGATATTAGAGTATCTTACAAAGAATTTTTGAAATATCTAAAATCAAAGAAAATCGCAGTTCCAGACTACGCGCCTCTTGTGGACTATTTAGCAGACAAACTTAAAGAAAAAAATGTCCCAACAAAATATGTCTATGAAAGAGTTAAGTATTATAATAATTTAGATACTTGTGCACAAAGAAAAACAATGCGAGATGCAAGGTTTGAATATTTGGACAAAAAATATGAAAATATAGATGTTCAAGACAATCGCAGATTTCTGCTTTCAATTCTAGGCGTTCGCGGAGTTGACGACGCTTATTTCAAAGATTATCCATCAAGCGGGTCTTTGTCTGTTGACGAATACGGACAAGTCAACATATTTAATATGAACACAAACGGTGTTACAATCTTTGCTCACCCAAATGAAACGAAATTACAATTCATGGATCAATTAAAAAATTGCAAGTGCAAATTTGTTGCTTTTGAAAACAATTTTAAATCAACCAATGTTGATAAAACCGCTGTTTCAAACGCAGCAAAAAAATTAGGTTTGTTCACAACCGTTGGCTCAGATAAACACGCAGAAGTTGAAAATGTCTATGACGATTTATCGTTCTACGAACTACCAACAGAAAACATAAAAAATTTAATAAATGAAGTAAAATAAAAGGTGGCTTTATGGCAAAATATGATTTACACATTCATTCAACATTTTCAGATGGACAATTAAGTCCATATGATATTTTTCGAGCATCAAAGGACTTAAAACTTGAAACAATATCAATCACCGATCATAACACAATAAAAGCTTATGAAAAATTTAAAGAAGCGGCAAAAAAGAAACAACTCGATTTAATATCTGGAATAGAATTTAACGCCGGTGACCATGCGAACTTTCATATTCTAGGATATGGCATGAAAAACACTGACGGTCTTGAAGCCTACTTAATTAAGTATAAAAATAGCAATATTAAGCCTTGCCTTGAAACATTAAGGCTTTTAAGAATTAACTATAACATTGACTTGCCCGCTGATGAAATCACGCTTGCATACTCAAAAAATGGTATCTTAGACAAAAATTGCATTGCAAGAGCATTAGCCAACGAAGGTCATTGTTCAAGCATAAAAGAAGCATATGACTTATATATCGGTCGCGATGCAAAAGCATATTCGCCTATTAAAAAATTGTATTCACAAGATGTTATCAAATTAATTCATGCTTATGGCGGTGTTGCAGGTTGGGTTCACCCTAACCTAGCAAAAATTAGAACCGAAAATGGCGAAAGATTTTTCACTGATGATGAACTCGCACAAAAAGTTATGCAACTTAAATTAGTCGGACTTGACGGCATTGAATGTTACAACAATAATCTTCCAATGCAAATGGAATATTTGGATTATTTAGCAAAAGAAAATGATTTGCTTAAAACTGGCGGAACAGATTTCCATTCATACAAAAACTCAGTATCATTAGGCTGCGAAGAAGTTAGTGAAGAAGATGTTTACAAACTCAAACAAAAAATAAAAAAGAATAATTGCGAATTAGAGCAAAATTAAACGGAGAAAAGATGTCTATAAAATTGGTAATCTGTGACATAGGAAACACAATTTACAAAGAAGAAAAATCTAATAAGTTTGACAAAATTCAGCAAATCACTCATGGCGACTTTGCAGAAATTGTCAATAATTTTTATAGAATTTTCAATAAATCAGACGATAATCTTTTCAACCTAACAAATAAATATCTCAACAGTTTGAATATAAATAATGAAAAAATATTTTCTGAACTTTACGAATATTTTAAAACTTTGAAAAATAGGTCAACCCCTGCACAACTAACTAATGAAAATATCTTTGAAGTATTTAAATTTATAAGATCAAAAAAAATCAAATTAATTTTAAGTTCAAACTCAAATATTTTAACAAAGAAAAGCGATGACAAATTATTGCCATTCGTTGATGAAATTGAAAGAACATATAAAATCGGCTTTCTAAAAGACGAAGCGGGATATTATGAATACATTCAAAACAAATATAAGGTAAAACCAGACGAAATCCTTTGTATCGGCGATGATGTGTCAAAAGACTTTGAAATTCCTAAAAGTTTTGGCTGGAAAACTTATTTATACGACTCATCATACCCAATTTCAAAAATGATAGAAGAAATAAACAATCTATTATAAAAGCAGGAATTGACCTGCTTTTATTTTTTACCTAAATATTCTACTATAAGCGACACTGGCATATTTGTGAAATACGACTTCGACGAAATGTTTTCTATTTTTGGCGTTGACAGATAAATTCCGCGTTTTGAAACATTCACAAGTTCAAACTTTGTATTAGAGTCTGGAACTGCAACTATTCCTTGCGCAATAATTGGCAATGGCCTTTCGTTGTAAATCCATTGACTGCCACCCACATAAATATTGTCTGTATCAACCGCCCTAAAACCTACTGAAACAAAATCTGTATCAGGGTCAAAGCCACCGTTTTTGAAAGGTACATACGCGTTTACAATTATCGTCAATTTGTACCAGCCTGGCTCGTTAAATTGAATTGTATTGTCATCATTCAAAGTTACATACTCATTTGGGTCAAGTTCTTTTCTAGTAAACGCCATACGGCCGCCACTTATTACAAGTTCGCCTATGTCGCCTATATAATCATGATATTTAGCAAGATACGCACTTCTCATGCGAAGATCTCCACCCGCTTCTCCGGTAGGGCCAGTTGGGCCAGTCGCTCCTGTTGCCCCAGTCGCTCCTGTTGCGCCGGTCGGACCAGTTGGACCGCGACTTCCAGTAATTCCAGTTGGACCAGTCACAACACAACATCTTTTTGGCATTTCACTTTCAAATGGGCTAACACAACCACACTTACATTTTCTTGTCATAACACTCTCTCCTCTGTTTCATTATATAAACGAACTGTAAAAAGTGTTCATCGCGCAAAAAAACTACCCAATAACGGGTAGTTTTTTTAATTATTTTACATCTTTGTCATCACTTGCTTCTTCGTCTTTTTTGTCTTCTGATTTTTCATCTTCCGGCAAAATAGTTTCAAGATTTTCATCTTTCTTATCAGTGCCTGTTGGTGCTGCAACAACACCTAAAACAACAAGCACACCAGCAACAGCCATGATTATATCAGCAACAAGTTTGCCATCTGGGATAAAACCAAACAGTCTGCCAAACGCCTCAACAAGCACAACCACTGCCGCTGCAAGTGCAGTCCAAAAGCTGTAACTCTTAAACTTGTTTTTCATGTTTCCCCTCCTCAATCTTTTGTGGTTTTTTGATAATCTTTTTAATTTCCTTCACATCTTTCTTAACAACTTGCACTTCATCATGCACTTTTTTAATTAAATGTGAATTATCATCAACTTTATCTTTTGTTTCCTCAACTGATTGTTTTATATCTTCTGTATGCTTTTTAAGGTCTAACGCCTGCGTAAGATTTTTGTTAATGTGTTCAATGAAATCATTGTATTTTTGCTCACGCTTAGCACTATCCTTCAAAAGGTAACTAAGGAGTAAAACAAACAAAACTGCAAATATTCCGTTCGATATGACAATGTTTAATATGTCTTGCCACATGACTATTTTTCTCGTGAAAATGTTTCCGCATATAGAGTATCAAAGTACTCGCCAAGTTCACTTTTATATTTCTCGTCTTCAAGTTCTGCAATGGCTTGCTGCTTTGGCATTTCTTGTAAGAAGTTTTTAACAACATTATATTTTTCTTCAAATTTCATGTTGTCAACTTTTTCTTGACCAAACTTTGAAACAAGATTTAAAAGTTCTTCATTGTCAGAATTATTTTCTTTGTTCATCTCTTCTTCGTGCTTGGCCTTGCTTTCTAAAAAGTCTTTTCTCCTTTTTAAAATGTCCAAATTTATCTCTTCAATTTCACCAGCAATTTTGGCTGCGTATGAAATATCAAACGAAGCAAGCGCCATGTTTTTTTGTTGCTCTAAAAGTGAACGCTCGTTTTCCAGTTTAAAAATTTGACCTTCAAACTCTTTTTGAGCCTGATTTTCATCATCAAGTTTTTCTTCTTCAAATTCTTTCATAACTTCGTCATAAATAGAATTTTTTTCAGAATTTTCAACTTGAATTTGAGCCTTGTCAATAAACTGTTCTAAGTCGTCTGCGGATTTTTCATTTGGAATTGTTTGTTCCAAACTTTTTTTAAATGAATATTTGCTGTCAATATTTTTTAATTTTTCTGCAAGCTTTTCGCGTTTAGAATTTTCTTCTAAATTGAATTCGTCAGAAAATTTGTATGCGTACATAGTGTATCCTCCATAATAATTGAAATCTAAATTGTTTTGTTTTTGAATTTGCTTGTTAAAGTTTTTAATTTTCATAATTAATCTGTAACGGACACCTCTATTTCTGCATTAGAAATTTGAACAGCAGTGCTTTCACTTTCAAATCCAATTTGAAACATTTCACCTTCTAAGTTTGGTAAAATTTTTGTTGTTTTGCTTGCTCCATTAACATCATATTCTTTTTTAAATTTATCTGTTCTGACTATAACTTTGCAAGGTCCGTTTGCCATTAAATTAATAGTTTTTATCTTTTTAGGCTTGCTCGCCTGTCCCAAATTTGTAAAGGCAGAAACCCAGGATTTTTTCAAATTGGCTGAAAAATATTTTCCATTTTTTGAAAGTTGAGCCAACTTATTTTTATGCTCTCCATTAAATGCAAAAACAAGTTTGTTGGTCGCTCCATATTCAATCGCGCACATCGACTTAATGTCAACGCCTCTAACAATTTCAATCGCACCACTTTTCATATCATATTCGAGAAGTGCATTGTTAACATATCCGCCAGAATAATTTTCACAACCAATATTTTCGTCGTCACCAAAATTAATTTTTGTTGCCAAATAATATTTGCCATTATAAAAAGCGCATGAACAATTTTCGTTGTCTATATTTTCCAAAAGACTTTCAATTTGAGTTGAGATTTTTGTGGACGAATATCCGTTGAACGAATATAATCCGTCTTTTGCCAAAAACATAATTTTGTCGCCGCATAAACATATTGAATTTGAATATATTTTCCCACTCGCCGCAAAAAGGTCAGTTATCGCAAAATCTTCTTGGGAACTATAAGCAGATAATTTTGAAATGCCAAATTCTTTGAATATGTAAACAAAATCATTAAAATTTACAACCTTGATAAGAGCGCCTTTGTCGTCCGCCAAGTTGAAATATTTGGTGTCGCTTTCTGCCCAACCTGTCGGGTCTAAATTGTCAGAATATACCAACTTATTTCTATTGCCAGATTCGATGGCAAAAATCCTATTGTAATGCTTGCACATAGAAATAATTTTCGGTGCATTGGTCAAAAGGGAATTGACATTCTGTGGGTGATAAACAAGCATGCCGTCCGTTTCAGAAGTTACAAGCATAACATCTTCGCCATTCAAGTTGTAATAAATCGCATTTGGAATTGAAGTGAAAGAAACATCATTTAACGCTTGATATATCATTGGCGCTTGGCTCACAAGCTCGCAAAAATAAAGTTTGTTGTCCGCACTTATAAGTAAAATATTGTCTTTTTCTTTTGTAAGCGTGTTGAAATAAGGATAAAGCCAAACTTTATTAATTGCAGTTGGAGCGCTAACAAAAGTTAGATTGTGCTCGCTCGACGAACTTTCGCTGTCAAGCAATTTTAATTCTTCAACGCCATAACCTGATTTTAACGCACCATTCGTGCGTCTAAAATTATATGACATTTTCGCCACATTCATTGGCAAACTATTTTCATCAATATCGCAATTTGCTGGCTGCAAAAAGTTGTCGATTTTAAATTTTATTGTCTTGCTATTTTTTAATTTAAGTGGTTTTTTATAAAACATTAAAACCACCTCCTCACTGGCAATTTAATATTATTTTTTTT
Organism: uncultured Bacillota bacterium; assembly: GCA_937889705.1. Classification (GTDB taxonomy): domain Bacteria; phylum Bacillota; class Clostridia; order Christensenellales; family UBA1242; genus UMGS687. The sequence goes on from CALBYO010000071.1 coordinate 11,552, forward strand.
GCTGTTTCTTATAAATAACGCATCTTTGAAACGCTTTTCCCAAACGGCAGCATCTTCGTGTAAACCATTGATAAATGAATATTCCATCGCCACCCCAAAAGCAAGCGTTATCTCAGAAACTTTGTTTGAAAAAGATTCCATTGTAGTTGATAAACTAGTCAAACCAGTTGGCAAATATTTGTATACAATTTCCGCTTCGTCAGTGTCCACTTCAATATAATCTGGAAAAATTTTGTACTTTAATTTCTCGCCGTTTTTGTCACGAAGAGAAACAACTTCCAAAAATTTTTTAGACAAATCAGAAAGCAAAATCTTCTTATCACTAACCGAAATGCTTTCTTTTTTCAAAAGCGGAATATAGTCTGATGCGACTTCTTGATAAGTTAAATTTAAACATTTTAGAAGGAAGTTTATTTGACTTTTAAATGTATCACTTAAACTATCAAAATCTTCTGCATCAATTTTTTCGCATAAATCTTCTTTGTTTAAAAACAAGCACGCTGTTTTTAAAATGCTTTTAATTGTCATAGTATTCTCCTAAAAAACATTTTTCGATTTTTTTATAATTTTTCAATAATTTTTTTAAATTTTTCGAATTTTTCATATTTTTTAATAATTTTTTATAATTTTTCTTACATTTTTATAATTTTCTAAGTATTTTTTCTGTTTGTTTATATATTTCTTTTTGATTTTTTAAATCAATTTTTTCATTTTGTGCATCAATTTCTGCGAATATTTTTTTACTATTTTCAACTCTGGTTTTTCTAACAAGTTCAACAGTCCGAGAATCTAAAACACGATAGGGAACAGTTAACGAGTAACTGCCCCCAATTTGTGCCTTATTGTGAACCTCAAAAACTTTTCTTTTCGTGTTGTAAAAAATCTGATAATTTTTATCAATTTCTTGCAATCTCGAAAGAACAAAATAAACATCATTTTTGATTTCAATTAACATATTTTTCTTCCTATGCCGAAGTTGTTGTAGTTGAAGTTGTTGCAAATGGATTTGTAACAGTTGACAAAATGCCAGAAATTTTTGCTTGCGCATTTGGTTTGTTACAGATCAAATCTGCATACTTAACAAGAGTAGCGGAGTATGTCGCTTCGTTAGCGTTTTGTTTAATAACTCTGCCATCTTCTCCTTCAAGCCATTTCCAATCGCAAAGTTGATGCAAAGTAAATTCATCTGTGTTCAAAACATACATTGTGTCATCTTCAACAAATCTATCAGCATAAATTGGAACACCATTGTATGTCATTGCTTTGTATCCACCAGCAAGTTCCATAATGTCAATGTTTCTTCTGAAATATGACAAATATTTTTGATATGCTTTTCTTACTGCGTTTGAGCAAGTAATAAAGTTTGCTGTGCTTCCACCAACTTCTTCCAAATGGTCTAATGCGCCTTGAATAACATCATCAGCAATTTCTTGTGATGTTGTTGATGTATAAGGTTTAAGCCATTTATAATCGCTTCTTGTCAAACCATAAAGAGTTGTAGAGTCTGAGAAGATTGCACCAAGTCCTGTAATTTCAAGGTCTTTTGAATTTTGAACATAAATAGTTTGATCTTTTGCAATAGTTGGTGCAGTTGCAGGCATATCAAGAGTGATAGTTTTGTTTACCCTATCAACATAGTTAATTCTGATACCTTGACCATTAGAAACAGCAGTTGAACCGCTGTAAAAATCTACAATCATACCTTCAATTAAGTTTCTTACGCTGTCGCAAGTAATAACTTTTGTTGATGAATTGTAGTTTGTAACTTTTGCAAGTAAACCTGAACCATCGCCATATAACATACGACCAAAGTTAAAGCTGCTTGCTTTAATTAAACCTTCCATTTCAGCATTTAATAAGTTCACAAAAGCACCTGCTGAGTTCATAGACGCTCTCATCGCTTTATCTGAAATTTCGATTTTTCCATATAAGTTTTTAAGTTCTGATGTAAATTGAACATATTTATTTTCACCAGCAGTTGGGAGTTTACCAGTTTCTGTTCCAGCACCAATTCCCCCGTTAATTCCGTAAGGTGCAAGTTTAATAATTTTCTTGCCCCAAACATCTTTTGTTGATTGTTCGATTTTACCAAGAAGTGGGTTCGCATTTACATTTAATTGATTTGCAACAACTCCAAGGTAAACGTTTTTAAGTGCGTTTGAAGCACTTGTAAGTGATACCATAATATTCTCCTTTAAATTTAATTTTTGAAGAATTTTAAAGCCAGTGACGCAGCATCATCTAAACTATTAGGTTTGTTTTTGGAAATAGCGATCGTGCTCTTTCCTCCCCTAAATCCACTGCCAATTAAATTTGGCGAATTAGAATTATTTAATGACTGCATATAATTTGAAAACACCTGCTTTTTAACTTCTTCGTTGTTCAAAACAAAATTTTGCAAGAAATTATTGTCCGTTGCAATTTGCTCAGGTGATTTATAATTTTTTGCAAGAACTCTGCTCCAAGCAATTTCGAGCATATTGTTGCTCTTTTGTAAATTAGGGTCTTTCAAAATTTCGGAAGAAATTTCCTTTGAAAATTCCCTAGCGTGCTCATTTTTTCGTAAAAAATCAGCAACTTGCGAGCGCCATTGTTTACTTTCAAAAGCCGGTGCAATTTCTTTCGTTTCATCACTAGGTGAAGTTTCCCCTTTTGCATTGTCG
>CALBYO010000072.1 GCA_937889705.1 uncultured Bacillota bacterium
AAATCACCATATTTTACTAGAATTTAGAAAAAACAGCAAACAATTTTTAAAATAAAAAACCGCAATTTTTGATATGCTTCAATATACATTTCCCATTATCAGTGAAAAACTTGCCATAGCCACTCTCATGAATGTTTGTGTCGTGCTAACGCGAGTATAAGCGTCGATTTTCGAAATGTGCTGCAATACAGCATACGCAGAAAAAAAAGAGACTGCTTACACACTCTCATGATTATTTGTGTCGTGCTACCGCGAGTATAAGCGTCGATTTTCAAAATGTGCTGCATTACAACATACGCAGAAAAAAAGAAAGTGCCCTTAGCACTTTCTTTTTTTCTTGGTGCTCCTATCAGGATTTGAACCCGAACTAATGGTTCCGAAGACCATTGTGCTATCCATTACACCATAAGAGCATTTACTTTTTGTTTAATATATGTATATTTTAGTAGATTTTGTAAATTTGTCAATTTTATTTCTGTAAAAAATTTTCAATTTGCCTTTATTTTATTTGACAAATTCAATTTTGATAGTTAATATAATATTGTAAGTTTAGTTGAAAAACTAATTAATCATAGATTTTATTAAGATAAATTTTAAAAATTTGAGATATAATTTAATAAAAACGTTTTAATTTTTTGTGAAAAACTCGTTTTTCAGCAAATTTATAATCTATTTTTTGACGGAGTGAACTATGAACATAATGAATTTATGTGCAGTTTCAACCGTTGCATTTGCTTTATCCGTTGTTGCGGCTGTTGTCGCCGGATTTGCAGTTGGATTTGTTGTTTATTATTTTGTTGCAAAAAAGAAATTAGGCAATTCAAAATCAAATGCTGTTAAAATTATTGAAGAAGCGTATGCAGAGGCTAAAACTGCAAAAAAAGAGGCTATTTTAGAAGCAAAAGAAGAAATTCATAAACTTAGAATTGAGTTCGACCAAGAACAAAAAGAGAGAAGAAATGAACTTCAAAAGCAAGAAGAAAGGTTGTCTCAAAGAGAAGATTTCATCGAGAAAAAAGAACTTGGTTTAGATAAAAAACAAGAACAAATTGATGAAGTGAAAGAAAATCTAAATGCAAGAAATTTAGAGATAGACAAATTAAAAGAAGAAGAACAAAATGTTTTAGCATCAATGAGAAATGAACTCGAAAAAGTTGCTAGAATGACAAAAGAAGAAGCAAAGCAAACATTGATTTCGTCAATGGTTGATGATGCAAGAAAAGACGCTGCTAAAACAGTTAAAGAAATTGAAGAAAATGCTAAAAATGAAGGCAATAAAAAAGCGCAAGACATTTTGGCAACTGTTATTCAAAAATGTGCAACTGATTATACATCAGAAATCACAGTTACAACTGTTCCACTTCCAACAGACGAAATGAAAGGAAGAATTATCGGCCGTGAAGGCAGAAATATCCGTGCCTTAGAAGCAGCAACTGGTGTTGATTTGATTGTTGACGACACGCCAGAAGCAATTACAGTTTCTTGTTTTGACCCTGTAAGGCGTGAAGTTGCAAGAACTGCACTTGAAAAGTTGATTTTAGACGGAAGAATTCATCCAACAAGAATTGAAGAACTTGTTGAAAAAGCGCAAAAAGATATTGATGCGAAAATCAAAGAAGCAGGCGAAAATGCTGTAAGCGAAGTTGGTATCTATAATTTGCACCCAGAACTTGTTAAAGTTTTAGGCAGATTGAAATACAGAACAAGTTATGGTCAAAATTGCTTGAAACATAGTTTGGAAACAGCATACATCGCAGGCTTTTTGGCAAGCGAACTTGGCGCTGATGAAAAAATTGCAAAACGTGGCGGGCTTCTTCATGATATCGGTAAAGCGTTAGACCACGAAATTGAAGGCACACACGTTCAAATTGGTGTTGAACTTGCTAAGAAATATAAAGAAAGTCCAGCTGTTGTTCACTGCATTGAAGCACACCACTTTAATGTTGAATTTCAAAGCGTGGAAGCGGTTATTGTTCAAATTGCAGATGCTATTTCAAGTTCTAGACCAGGCGCAAGACGCGAAACTATTGAAAGTTATGTTAAAAGGCTTGAAAAACTTGAAGAAATTTCAAATTCATTCAAGGGAGTTGAAAAATCATTTGCTGTTCAAGCGGGCAGAGAAGTTAGAATTATCGTTAAACCAGAAGAAGTATCAGACGACATGGCTGTGTTCATGGCAAAAGATATTGCTAGAAAAATTGAAGATGAAATGGAATATCCAGGACAAATCAAGGTTAATGTTATTCGTGAAAGCAGATTTGTTGAAACTGCAAAATAACAAAAATAAAAATCCATCATTTGATGGATTTTTTTATGCACTTATAATTAAATTTTTGGTTCAAAGTTTTCAAAAATAATGTTGTCGCAATATTTTACCACGCGCATATATTCTTCTTGGGAGCGAACAGTCCATGCGAGAAGTGGAAGGTTGTTAAACTTACGAACATATCTGTTTGGAAGATGTTCTGCTTCATATGCAATAAAGTTTGGTTGAGCAACTTTGTTTAAAAGCATCTTTTTAAGAACAACTTTTTTGACAAGTGACAATTTATCTTTTTTAAAGAAAGCAGAAAGTTGACCGCGCAAGATTTCTGGTGCATTTTCTTTAAACCATGAAAGCACATAAGGATTGAAACTCATAATTGCAAATTGTCCTTTGTAGTTTTTCAAGATTTCAAGTGTTGCACTTTCAAGAGAACCAACTTTAAGGGTGTTTTTTACTTCGATAATTATTGGTGTTCTGCCATTGATTAAATCGAGAGCTTGTTTCAACGTTGGAATTGTTTCCTTTGTTCCTTCCAAGTAGCAAGCGGACAAGTCTTCCGTTATCAAATTTTTTAAATATCCGTCTTGACCAGTCATTCTAGACAAAGATGTGTCGTGAAAAACGACGACTGTTCCGTCTGCAATTTGTTGAACATCAAGTTCTATAACATAACCTTTTTCAATTGCTTTTTCAAAGGCTGAAAGTGAATTTTCAGGGCTTTCTTCATCGTGCAAACCGCGATGAGCAACATATTT
>CALBYO010000073.1 GCA_937889705.1 uncultured Bacillota bacterium
TGGCACAACAAAAGAATTAATCAAGAAGATGATTAATGACGATATTGTAAACATTACATTGTTCTATGGCGAAGATTTAACAGAAGAAGACGCTGAAAACTTGCGCGCAGAACTTGAACAAGAGTATCCAAACTGCGAAGTAACAAGCATTTATGGTGGTCAACCAGTTTATTACTATATAATTTCATTAGAATAAGCGATTAACTCGCTTATTTTTTTGTTTTGGCAACAATTTGGCGGACAAATTATCAATTTGCACGCCTTTTTTCATATAAACTAAAAGAGGTTTGTATGAAAGAAAATGTCTTAGTTATTTTTGGTGGAAAAAGTGCCGAGCACGATATTTCAATAATTACAGGATTACAAGCGATTTCAAATGTTGATAGAGAAAAATACAATGTTATACCAATGTACATTTCACGCGAAAACAAGATGTACGTTGGCGAAAAACTCTGTTATTTAAGCACATTTATGCCATTTGATGCGTCTAAAAAAGGCATTTATGCCGCTGGTTTGACTGCTGGTAGCGATTTCTTATACCTAGCCAAAACCGTAACAAAAATATACTTCAAAGGCGAAAAAAAAGGCAGTTTAGAAGTTCAAAGTGCCGGTGAAGTTAAGTCGAAAGATGAAAAGACGGCGAAAAAACTCAAAAAGAGTATAAAAATTGACTGCGCAGTTTTGTGCTGCCATGGCAGAAGCGGCGAAGACGGCAATTTACAGGGCTTGTTGTTTATGTGCGGTATTCCGTTTACATCGTGTGGCTGTGCGTCTTCGGCAATTTGTATGGATAAGATTTTCATGAAAGATATTATCAAAGCGTCAAATTTTGCAACTGCCGACTATACTTCGTTTGAAAAGATTGACTATATCCTAGAACCTGACGATACTTTGAAGAAACTAGAAAAAGAAATTGGGTATCCAATGTTTATTAAGCCTGCAAATCTCGGCAGTTCAATAGGTATTTCAAAGTGCAATAATCGTGACGAACTTGAAGTTGGGATAGAAGTGGCTATCAAATATGATAGGCGTATATTGGTGGAAAAGTCGGTTGAAAATAATATTGAAGTGAATTGCGCCGTGTTGGGAAATTCCGCTTATGCTGTTGCGTCTGAAATTGAATTTCCAAAGCATGAAAAAAACTTTTTAACATTTGACGAAAAATATTTGCAACGCAAACAGGCGGCAGAAGAAGGCAATAAAACGGAAAATAAAATAACGAAAAAACAGCAACAAAAAGTTAAAGACTTGGCGGTAGAATTGTTCAAAAAATTTGACTGCAAGGGCGTTGTTAGAATTGACTTTTTGATAGATAAAGATACAAATGAGGTGCTTGTAAACGAATTGAACACAATTCCTGGCTCAATGGCATTTTATCTTTTTAAAGACCAATTTGATTTCAAAAAACTATTAAATAGGTTGATAGAAAACGCTAAAAAATTGAAACTAGAAGAAGATAAAGACGAATTTCAGTTTATGTCAAGCGCGTTGAATAACTTTAATCAGGGCATAAAATCACGCAAATAATTATGCAGTATTTATAATAATTATGCATTATTTTGGTTTGATTGTTTTATTAAATCCACATATTTTTTGATTGCAATTATGAACATTTTTAGTTCGTTATTTGTAGTGAAATATGACAACGAAACTCTCACTGTGCCTTGATTTAATGTTCCTAAGAATTTATGTTTTAATGGCGCGCAGTGAAGTCCGCCACGAACGCAAATTCCATAATTTTCGCTTAAATATTCCGCAACTTCCGTGGAATCTATATCGCCAATATTAAAACTTACAACGCCGTTTAAGTTGTTAAAATCGGTATAAATTTTCACATTTTCTATCTTATTTAATTCGTCTAACAGCCATTTTGTTTGTTTTTGCATCTTTTCTTGTATTTCTTTTTCATGTGTTTTTACAAATTCAACGCCAGCCTTCAAACTTAAAATATTTGGCGTGGCGATTGTTCCAGATTCATAACATTCAGGTGGCTCGTGTGGTTGATATACTGAAATTGACTCCGTTCCCGTGCCGCCAAATTTGATTGGATTTGGCAAGTGGTCGCCTTCAATTAAAAGTGCGCCAACACCTTGAACTCCAAATAGTCCTTTGTGGCCGGCTAGCGACAATAAATTGATGTTTTGTTTTTGCATATTTATGCATTTATGGCCAGCAGATTGTGCGGCATCGACAAGGTAAATATAGCCGTTTTCTTTGCAAAAATTTCCAATTTCGGTGATATCAGTTTCCGCTCCGTCAACATTTGAAACATGGATTGTACAAATCATGTAAGTGTTTGGTTTCACATATTTTTTTATGTCTTCCAGTTTGATTTTTCCTTTTTCTGTTGGCTCAACAATCGAAAGTTCGATAACTCCATTTTTTTCAAGTTCAAAAAGTGGTCTAAGTGTTGAGTTGTGTTCAAAAGTGGTGGCAATAACATGTCCGCCTTTTTTTGCTGAACCTAATATTGCAAGGTTTAAACTTTCTGTGCAACCTGATGTGAAAATCACATTTTCCATGCGACTTACGCCAAAATATTCTTGTAGAACTTGTCTTGCATTTGCAACTTCAAGCGCGCAGTCCAAACTTGCTTTATGTCCGCTTCTGCCTGGGTTGGCGCTAAATTTTGTTGCTCCGTCTAAAAGCGCGGCAATAACTGTGTTTGGCTTTTTTCGTGTTGTTGCTCCGTTATCTAAGTAAATCATAATTTTTCCCCCTTTGTGAAAATAACATTTATTCTCATTAATCAATATAGTGATATAAGAAAATATTTTGTGAAAGGGGAAGAAGGTTATGGAATACATGATTGCAGTTTTTAGGGCGAGAACAGAAACGATAAATTTTGCGAACATTTTGCGTTCTTATGGCGTAAATGTGATGATTATTTCAACGCCAAGGCAAATCAATGTTTCGTGCGGAATTTCTGTTAGGTTTAATCCGGCATATCTTGAAAAGGCAAAAGAAATTCTATCTCGCAGAAAATTTGACTCGTTTGGCGGAATTTATCACGCAAAGCAAATGGGCGGAAGAATGGTTATGATGCCTGTTTAAAAATTTTGTCTTAACTGAATATAAAATGCAAAAATATATAAACTAATTGCATGAATAAAATCAGTTCTGCAAAGGCGAAAAAAACTAAATCGTCAAAAGTTCTTGGCGGGGCGTTTATTTTGCTTGTTGCAGGAATAATTTGTAAACTTTTAGGGGCATTTTATCGTGTTCCTTTGTCAAATATTTTAGGCAGCGAAGGAATTGGAATTTATCAACTTGTCTTTCCTGTTTATTCTTTGGTTTTAATTTTATCAAGTGGCGGAGTGCCTATTGCGCTTTCCAAAATCGTTGCCGAATGTAGGGCTAGGGGAGAAATAGAAAGAGCAAAAAGGTTCCTTTTAATTGCGTTTTTGTCGCTTTTTGTTTTGTCTGGAATTTTCTCTGTTGTATTTGTTTTTTGTAACGAATATATTGCGGCACTTCAAGGAAATTCGCTTGCTGCAACTGGTTATATAGCAATTTCTGTTGCGCTTGTTTTTTCGTCAATTTTGACGGCATTTAGAGGATATTTTCAAGGTTATCAAATCATGTATCCTACGGCGGTTTCGCAGATAATTGAACAGGCGGTTAAACTGGTTTTGGGGCTTGTATTGGCTGGAATTTTTGCAAGAGATGGAATTGCTTTTGGTGTGTTTGGTGCGCTGCTAGGCATCACAATTAGCGAAGTTTTGTCGCTTATTTATCTGATGATAACATACTTTGTTAAGCGCGTTGAAGTTGATGTTATTGAACCTGAAATCAAACATGGTTTTTGGAGCGATTTGTGGCTGCTTGTAAAGCGAAGTTTTCCGATAACATTGAATAGTTTAATTTTGCCATTAATTCTTGCAGTTGACAGTTTTTTGGTTATCAATTTACTTATGAAATCGGGTTATACAAGCGCGCAATCGACATCGCTTTTTGGTGTGTATTCAGGCATGGTCAACTCACTTATAAATTTTCCAACAGTTGCGGCACTTGCCATATCGGTTGCTATTTTGCCGGCGATTGCATATAACGCCGAAAAAGGTGAAAAGTCGAGCCAAGCAATTTCTACTTGTTTGAAAATTATTCTTGTAATATCAATTCCATGTATTTTGGTTTACATCTTGTTTTCAAACAAT
>CALBYO010000074.1 GCA_937889705.1 uncultured Bacillota bacterium
CGCCAACGCTCTTAATGCCCTTATTTTTAAGGCTTTGGAGCAATTTTGAATTGCACGAAACTTTTTTAAAAACTTTGTTGTGCTGAGTCTTATAAAAATCAAGTTCGCCAGCAAAAATTTTGCCCTCAACAGTATGAATATTATATTTTTCTAACTCTTTTGAAACTATTTCCACCAGTTCAAAAAAGTCTTTTTCCTTGTAACACTTTTCATGAACCGCAATCTTTAAAACGCTTTCATTTTCTTTTGTATAAACTATTGGACAACAATAATTTTTAGCGCTCAAGCCGCATTCTTTGATTGCAGATTGGAAATCACCCCGTTTTCCATAAAGTGGCTTAGCATGGAAAATCTGCTTAATTTTTTCCATCACGCTTTCTGGTATTTCAGATGAAAATGTGTCAAAATCTTCATTTGATTCATCGTCAACCATTTGAGCAATTTGTTTTATAACATTATATTTGTTCGTGTTAATTGCGCCATAACTTGCGTCTGCCTGCAAAAATTCTTCGCTAAGGCCTGCACACTTGAAAAGCCCTAATTTACGCAAATGTGGGATATTTAATTTAAAATGATTGTCCAAATTTAGAAGCGAACAATCGTCATTTTTATTAAATGATAGACCTGACAACGCAATTAAAAAAATGCTCATATTTACCCTTTATACAAGCATTATAAAACATATTATCTTGTTTTCAAAACTAAATAACCAAAATTATGCGACTTGAAAACAATGTCAGCAGCAACGTTTCTGCCAAATTTATGATTGTCAATGCAATTAAAACGATGAAAAACTTATCAATCAATTTATTGTTGCAAGTTCCATAGCGTTTTTTTGTAATTGCTTTGTTATTTGCAAGACAAATATAAATGGCGATCACTACCAGTTGCAAAAGTTGGCACGGCAAAATAATCAAAAGTCCAGTCATTATGCCGCCAACGCCATACAAAATAACCATGATTGACACATTCAAACTGAGCAAATAACCGCGATAGCCAATCAAAAAGAAATTAATCGGGATCAAAAAGATCGTAAATGACGAAATTGACACAATTAAAATTACGACTGTGTAACTTAAAAACCTTGAAAAGAAGAGTTCAAGCGTGCCAAGTTCACCGCTTAAATAACGGCATAATGAGAAATCGTTGAAATTAATAAGTGTGGCACCATTGCAATAATTAATGGCTGTAAAAACGCCAGTTAAAATGCCTATAAACGCCACAATAATCAGCAAAAAACAAGTCTTTTTGTTGTTTCTAAAACCTTCTGAAAACGAATATTTTAACCCACTAGTTGAAACCCCAAACTTGCCGTTTCTCATGCTGTAATATATTCGCTTTAAGCATCAAAAATAACTATAAATCGACATTATTTGCAAAGTCTAAGCACTTTCTTCCAGCATCCAATCTATGTAAATTCCATAGCCTTTTGTCGGGTCTGTCACAAAAACATGAGTAACCGCGCCAATGACTTTCCCGTTTTGCATGATTGGACTTCCACTCATGCCCTGAATTATGCCGCCAGTCAAATCTAAAAGCCTTTCGTCTGTCACCCTAAAAACAAAACTCTTATCGCTTGATTTTGGCTGATAATTCGCTTTAATAATTTCAATTTCATAGTTTTCCGAAACGCCAGTAACAGAACTTACAAGTGTTGCCTTGCCTGGCTTTACCGACAACCTTCCGCCAACTGCGGCTCTCTTGTTTATGTCTACAATATTGGATTTATCTGTTATTTCACCAAATACACCTCGACTTGTGTTTTTGGCAATTTCGCCCTTGCTGTTTTTACCCTGCATGAAAACACCTTTCATTTCGCCAGGCGTTCCCTTTTGCCCTTTTGACAAACCAACAACCGAGCAATTAAACACTTTACCGCCCTTTGCAGGAACAATAACGCCAGTATCAAAATCTGTTATTGGGTGTCCAAGTGCCCCAAATTTATTGGTCTTTTCGTCAACATAAGTGAGCGTTCCAACACCTGACGCATCGTTTTTAACCCATAAGCCTATTTTATATTTGCCACTTTGAGCGTCCAAAGCTGGCTTCAACTCTGTGTTAAACTTTTCATTTTTCCTAATAGCTGTCACTTTCAAAGACTTGCCAGAATAATCTTTGTTTTCTATAATATTTGTAACATCTTTTAAATCTGACACTTTTTGTCCATTGATTTCGGTTATTATATCGCCTACTTTTAACCCCGCTTGTTCCAAAACATCAACATTTCCATTTTGCGACTCAATAGCGGTACTGCCCATAATTAAAAGTCCGTCAATATCTATGGCAAAGCCAATAGGCGTTCCGCCCAAAAATAATGATTTCCCGTCCGAAACTTCAACATTAATTTCACGAATAGGTATGAAACCGAAAAGTTTAAAAATCAACTTTGAAATCGTCATTTTCTCGTTTCCAACTTTTACGACTTCTTCGTCAATATTTGCGGACACAAAATCGCCAAAAGTCTTGTCCTTATTGATATTTTCAATGTCCGAATATGTAACAAACATGTCATCTTTAAGAGAAAAAACTTCCCATGTCTGCGCCACAACGATTATTGCAAAAACCAAAAACAAAAAAATACTTAGAAATATTATCCTTTGCACACTTTTTTTCATATCTTCTCCAAACTCAATTTAGTTTTTGAAGATTTGCCGATAAATATTCTAAGTATTTAATTTATTTTTTATTATTTCGCAATTCTTTTGCATATTGAATTGACGCTGGTGTCACATTTCCACTTGCCGTCATTGCAATTTGATTGATAATACCATCTTCGCTTAAAATCTCGCATTTAGACTCTGTTCTGCCGTTTGATGTTTCTTTGTAAACATGAATAAAATTATCGCCTTTTGCTGCAACTTGTGGAAGATGTGTGATGCAAATTATTTGATAATTCTTAGATAAACTTTCAATCTTAACAGCAACTTCGTCTGCAATTTGACCCGAAATACCGCTATCTATCTCATCAAATACAATCGTGTTTGCCCCGCCTGTTTCCGCCAAGATATTTTTCAAAACAAGCATAAAACGGCTCATTTCACCGCCAGAAATTGTTTTAGAAAGCGGTTTTAATTCTTCGCCAAGGTTGGCAGAGAACATAAACTCAACATCATCAAAACCTTCTTCTGAAAATGTTTCATAGTTTTCAAAATTTGGAGCATCTGCAAAGCAAATTTTAAATTTGCTGTTTTTGATTCCAACTTCTTTCAAGCCAGTTTCAAGCAACTTTTCAATTACGCTTGCATTCTTTTTCCTTTGGTTAGATAGTTTTTCAGCCAAATCAAAAATTTGCTGTTTAATTTGTAAGCGTTTGTTTGAAAGTTCAAGCAGCTTTTCTTCGGCATTTGAAAGCATCTCAAGTTCATTCTGTGAATCTTGCAAATACTGCATAATTTCAGCATAGTCTGAGCCATACTTATGTTTTAAATTGTCAATTTCGTCACGTCTTGCAATAAGTGAGTTGATTTTGTTTTCGTCAAAATAAAACTTTTCATAAATCCCAGACAAACTTTCTGCAACATCTTCAAGTTCAATTACAGATGCAGACAATCTATCAGAAATTTCGGCAAGTTCACTATCCACATTTGAAAGACTGCTAATTTTATTTTTTGCCGCAGATAAAGAAGAAATAAGCGAATAATCTTCCCCAGCAAGGACTCCTTCAAGTTCAGAAATAGCGCTTGTCACCTTTTCTGACTGCGAAATTCTGTTCAAAGTGTCTTCAAGTTCTTCCGGTTCACCTTCTTTAAGGTTTGCATTTTCAATTTCATCAATTTGATATTTTAAAATGTCTATCCTTCTTGCTCGGTTATCTTCACTTCCGCCAAGTTTTTTAATTTCGCCGTCTATCTCATTAATCTGCTCAATCAATGGTAAAAGCGAGTTTTTAAAAACATTCAAAGTTTCTGGCTTATAACTATCTAAAATTTTGATATGATTTTTAGATTTAGCCATTTCAACCTGCTCATTTTGATTGTAACTATCAACAAGAATCGCACCAAATTCTTTAAGCATACCAACAGTCGCGATTTCACCATTTATTTTGATGTCATTTTTACCTTGCAAGTTATAAGAACGAGAAATCAATAGTTCTTCCGATTTTTCAAGGTCAAATTTTTCAAACAAAGCGTCAAATTTTTGGCTGTCAGTTGAAAAAATGCCCGTTACCTTGGCACATTCTTCGCCAGAGCGGATTATCGCTTTATCAGCCTTGCTGCCAAGCACAAAATTAAGAGCACCCAAAATTATGCTCTTACCAGCGCCTGTTTCACCTATCAAAACATTAAAGCCATTAGAAAAATCAACTTCTAACGACTTAATCAAAGCAAAATTATTTATCTTTAATTTTTCGACCATACTAAATTCCAATCATTTTATTAATCGACTTTGCACTTTCTTCTGCATTCAAAGATGTAGGGAAAATAATCATAACAGTGTCATCTCCGGCAACTGCGCCCAAAACGCCGTCTAAATTCAATTTATCAATAAGACCGCAAATAGCACCAGCCATTGATTTGATAGTTTTGAGAACGACTAAATTTTGAGCAGGGCGAATTGAAATCACTGCTTCTTTAAAAATAGATATGTATTTATTTGAAACTGCTTGTTCTCCATTTTCAACGATAGCGTATTTGTATTTACCAGAATCTGCGCTAAGAATTTTAATAAGACCAAGTTCTTTAATATCTCTCGATATTGTAGCTTGCGTGATGTCAAACTTTGCTTCACGAAGCAAAGCAACCAATTCGTCTTGCGTTTCAATTTCACGAGTTGATATGAGTTCTAATATTTTTGATTGCCTAACTGACCTTGCCATTTCTTCTCCTTTGTCAGATTAACTTTTCAAGATTTTTAGCATGTAAAAATCTCTACATCTTCGATAAATAGGGCGATGTAGCGTTTTATGAATAATTATAAATTCATAAATATTCACGCTCGTTTATCTAATTTTTAATGATTATACAATAAAATTTATAATTATGCAAGCGTTTTTTGCATATTTATTCAATGAATTTTTTATAAAAATAAGCGTTTTGCAACATTATTCAAAACGAATTTATAAATATAACCTTTTATGCATAAGATATCCAAAAACCCTGCCCTTTACCACAAATAAAAAATTCATCTTACCAAAGATGAATTTATAAATTTATATAATATATTAATTGTTAAAAATCTATATATTTAGAATGTTTATTTTGAACTGTAAATTTAGATAGAATTTGCGTTAAAGATTCAACATTATCAATCGCATCGTGCCAGATTGTTCTGTTAGAAGCGTCGGTATTGTCCGGATTAATACACAATGTGTTACACCCTGATTTATAAGCCCACTCATCATTATCACCATTTCCAACAAATGTTATATCGCTTGATGTCAACCCTTCATTTTCACAAAGAAGTTCATTAATAAAAATCGCCTTTCCCTCAAAATCGTATTTTGTTCCCCTGATTTCAGTCAATCTACCATCATTGTCGAAAAGCAAATCGTTAGCATTAACCGAAGCAAAACAATCTCGATAATCTTTTATCAAATAATTTATTACCGGTTTAACACCCCCGCTAACAATATGTAATTCATATCCAGCACCTTTGAGCGTTTTAATTGTTTTCTCAAAACCATTCATTAATTGATACTTTTGAGCAATACAAAGCAGCAAATCTCTATTTAATCCACCATCTCTCAAAAAATCACAAGTCAAATCGCACCATTTTTGATGAGTAATTTCCCCTTTCATGAATGAAACATAAAGTTTTGCAAAATCAGACTGCCTGTCTACACTATAACCCACAGATTGCCATAATGCTTTCCAAATGTTTGTTCCTTTTTTAGATAAAGTACCATCAAAGTCAAAAACAATTACCTTTTTATCCATTTTACCTCCAAAAATATGATTTATATGTAACATATTTTTGACTTGACGTCAATAGTACTATGCAAATTATTTGCATAATACACAACATTCTGCCGCGCAGTTTGAACTTTGTGCATATTACGATTGTGCATAAGGCAAAATACGCGGCAGACTTTTTTGTG